>JACNFQ010000046.1 GCA_014384545.1 bacterium
TCTGCTCTGGACAGTGGAGATTAAGGGTGTGGCACGCGCTTGGGGACCCGATGGTGAATCTCCCAAGAGTGAGATTTCTGCTACGGCAAGCTGGGAGTCGGGTGAGGAAGGCTTCGTTTACTCCCTCGCCTACGAAGGAGCCCAAACCTATTCCCTATCCTGCCCGTGGGAGGCACAGGAAGATTTCTTGGTCGGAAAACTAGACGAGGCGTGTCAACTTCGTATTAGCCACCCCGATAACGATACTCCCGAAACTGTGGGAACGCCAGAACAACGAGAGGATGCCTACTTCCCCTTCCATCTGTTGACCCGCTCTTTCCAAGATGACCAAGGCGTTTGGAGGATGAGGGAGGGTAGCCAACATATTGATTGGGTGCAGGGGGATGGAGCCGAGCAACCAACGATGCGAAGACAGAGGTATTATGGAGCGTTTCAACCCGGGAGCAAGACATTACCCATTCGTTCAGGGCGCGTTACCACCCGAATGGATGTGGGGTCGCCGGGTCCAGAAGGGGTTCGGTGGATGCCCTTTGTGACGTCCGAGATGGCTTTCCATGTGGGAGATGCTGCTCTGCCACCCTTATCCTCTGCTCAAAGACCGAACCCAGAACTCCTTATTCGGACCTCTCAGGGCGAGATGTTGGTAGAACTATTCATGAATGAGACGCCTCTGCTTGCAGGGAACATTTTGGCATTGGTTCGTTCGGGGTATTATTCCGGTACGATCTGTCACAGGGTAGTAGAGGGTTTTGTCAATCAATGTGGCGACCCCACAGGGACGGGGTGGGGGGGACCAAGTTATAGTATTCCTGATACTTTCTCGCCTGAGAATCGTCACGACCCCTTTGTGCTCTCTATGGCTAATGCGGGACCAGATACGAATGGGAGCCAGTGGTTTATTCCCGTAGAGAGAACGGAGAGGGTAGAGAACCTAGATACGAAACATGGTGTGTTTGGTAAGCTCGTTTGGGGAGAAGAAGTCGCCTTAGCGATCAATGGGATGGAAGTGAGTGAGGGTGACCGTCCTAAGAGCCCCCAATTCATCCTAGAAATCAGGGAAGTCGCCCCTTGGATAGCGCCAAGCGAGCCCTTGCCCGCTTTAGTAAGCGACCTACGCTTTCTGCAGACTGAAGGCGCGTTCGTATGGGGAAGCCGTACGCTGGGGACAGCAGTGGGGCGTGCCGTGTGGGATGGCGAAACGAGGTCATTGCAACTAGAGGGAACTTTAGAGCATGGGGAAAACTTAGGACAACCTGTGGGTATCTCCTTATACCTTGAGGGGGGTTTTTCGTTGGCGACATTGGGGGGAAAGTTAGAGATTGAAACGCCTTCTCCAACTGAAGGAAACTGGCCTGGTTCATGGGTGTGGGAGGGTGAGATTTGGCGTCTTCTTGCTTGGCCGGGGAGTGATGATGAGACGATCGCAAATCTCCAAGTTCAGGTTCGCGATGGAAAAGGGGGCGAGTGGTTATATGGGATGGGTGCTGTCGTTTACAACGAGACGGAATGAAAAACAGCTGTGAATCATCGCCCCTAAACCGATGTGTTTTGGCGTGTCAAACACCCAATGCCAATCGTGTGTTTTGGGTCTTTTTTGGGTTGAATATCATCGACATTCTCTTGGCGATTTATGGGATTGGGAGTCGCCAGATGCCCGAGATGAATCCGATCATAGATAGATTGGTTCAGGAGCATTGGACATTGGCTATTGCGTTCAAGGTAGTGGTAGCGGGTACTGTGGGGTTGTTGGCGTTATGGAGGCAGGAGATTGTGGGGGTGTTGCAGTGGGCCTCCTATCTGCTCATGGCCGTGAATCTATTTACGCTGTATATCCTGATAACGGGGTGGGGTTTACCCGAATAGGATGCCCCCTATGAGATATTCACTCTTTTTACTCGCTTTACTAACGGCTGGCTCTTGTGGCCCCACAGAGGATGAGGGCGCTGTACCTGAAGTCGTTCCTTCTCCTTACGAAGCGATGGTAGCAGTTGAAGAGGATTGTCCAGAAAACAAGGAGGTGGGCATGAAAAACCCTGTTGCAGTTATGGAGACTTCGATGGGAGATATCACCATTGAGTTGTTAGAGGACGCAGCCCCTAACACGGTAGCAAACTTCGTGGAGTTGTCAGAGAGTGGTTTTTATGATGGAGTCGTCTTCCATCGCGTGATTCCCAATTTTATGATTCAGGGTGGTGATCCTCAAGGTTCGGGGATAGGTGGTCCAGGTTATACATTTGCAGACGAGATAAATGCAGAGGCATTGGGTCTTACAGAGATGGCTGTCAACGAGCTCCCGAACTTTGATCAAAACCAACGGTTACAACAGGAAGTGTCCCAGGTAGTGTTTAAGGAATTAGGTATCACGAGTCAAGAGGAGTTTGATGCCCAAAAAGATTCCATTATCCAGAGAGTAAACACGATGAAGGTTGCGGAGTTTTACGAGGGGCAGGGTGTTTCCTATACCCCTTGCCTCCCCTCTGCAGAAAACGTCAGAGGTGTTCTATCAATGGCGAATTCGGGACCCAACACCAATGGTAGCCAGTTCTTTGTAACCCAGGTTGATACACCTTGGCTCAATGGCAAACATACCGTTTTTGGCAGAGTGGTAGAAGGGATGGATGTGGTGGATGGTATTGCGGGGGTGCCCACGGGTCAAGGGGACAAACCCCTTGAACCCATCACGATTCTCTCAATGAAGATCTCAGGGAAACACGACCACGAGTATAAGGTGATCAAGATGGGGGACGAATAAGGGAGTTCTTCCTTTGGAGTTGGTGGGGCGTCGTTCAATGGCAGGACACCTGGTTCTGGCCCAGGCAATCTAGGTTCGAATCCTAGCGCCCCAGCCAACCCCTAATGCCCCGTCGCCCTTTGTATGGAGGGGGTTATTTGGGGCAGGGGGTTTCGGAGCCCGTTCTGTCGAAACAGACCACAGAGACCATCACATCTTCTTCAAACTTCGCTCTGGCTACCAAGGTGCCATCATCCCTATACTCCACCCAATCACCCAGTGCTAAGTCTCCCAGATGTTGCCCTTCTCGCCATAAAGAGCCATTGGGATGCCAATCTCGATAGCGGCCATCCCGCAACCCTTCTTTATATGTTCCTTCAACGCGTTTTAGCCCTGATGAGGTCCACTCAGTCCATACACCCGTTCTCTGACCATCTTCCATCACTCCTTCTTGCTTCGTTTTTCCGTTTTCAAACCACGAAACTACGATACCATGCATAACTCCTTTGCTATAGGTTGCAGCCAGTTTGGGGGTGCTGTCATCCCACCACTCTTCAAAGAGACCGTCCTCTGACCCGTTGACAAACACTCCCTTTGTGGCCAAAGCTCCATTGGGGTGCCATTCTCGGAATGCACCGTGGCGAATACCTCCTTTGTAGGTTACTTGGCGCACTCTTGTTCCTTCTTGGCTCCATAGTGTAGAAACTCCATCCCACGCACCTTTCTTGTACGACTGCTCCGCCTTCAGTTTTCCATTGGAGTGCCATTCTGTCCATTTCCCCTCCTTGTTCCCTTCAAGATAGATTCCACGGCTGCGGGGCGACCCATCAGGGTACCAATCAGCATAGGGCCCATGCCAAATAAAGCTATGGTCTCCTTCTTTCTGGCAACGAACCGAAAACCCATCTGGAGGGGGCATCCCCACTTGTTCTGTTCCTGCGGCACAACGGACTTCTTCTGGTGAAGGTCTGAAGAATAGCCCCCAAATTGCTCCCCCCAAAACGAGAACAAGAAGCCAACTGTTTCGTCGGGAATCCATTCGTTGGGCTCCAGAGGGGCGGCTCCTATCTCGTTTAGTCGCCAAAGGCACCAGCCTCCCTGCGGTATTCCTCCGCTTTCTTCTTCAAGCCTTCCTTAAGGGCATCACCCACCTCAACGCCTTGGGCATCCGCCATTTGGCGCACCTCTTCGTTGATGCGCATCGAGCAAAACTTGGGTCCACACATCGAACAGAACTGAGCTACTTTCGCATTGGAATGGGGCAGGGTGGCATCATGGAATCGGCGTGCTGTAACGGGGTCTAGTGAGAGATTGAACTGATCTTCCCACCGAAACTCATACCGTGCCTTAGATAGAGCATCGTCCCACACTTGGGCTCCCGGATGCCCTTTCGCTACATCGGCAGCGTGTGCTGCAATCTTGTAAGTAATCACACCCGTCTTTACATCCTCTCTTTCGGGCAAGCCTAGGTGCTCTTTGGGCGTTACATAACAGAGCAAAGCACATCCTGCTGTACCAATGGTGGCTGCCCCTATAGCACTGGTGATGTGGTCGTAGCCAGGGGCGATATCTGTAACAAGGGGGCCCAATGTGTAAAAGGGTGCTTCATCACACCAATCCAGTTGCTTGTCCATGTTTTCTTGAATGAGGTTTAGGGGGACATGTCCAGGCCCTTCGTTCATCACTTGGACATGCTTTTTCCAAGCCCTGCGTGTTAAGTCACCTTGGACTTTGAGTTCAGCAAATTGGGCGGTGTCGTTCGCATCTGCTATCGCCCCTGGGCGTAACCCATCACCGATGGAAAACGAGATGTCGTATTGGGCACAAAGGTCACAGATCTCGTCCCAATGGGTGTAAGCGAAGTTCTCTTTGTGGTGGGACAAGCACCATTTGGCATGGATCGCGCCTCCGCGGCTAACGATGCCCGTAAGGCGGTCAACAGTCTCGGGGATAAAGCGCAAGAGAACACCGGCATGAATCGTAAAGTAATCAACGCCTTGCTCTGCTTGTTCGTGGAGGGTTTCGTGGAATGCGGCCCAAGATAGGTCTGCGGGTTCTCCACCGACTTTTTCAAGCGCTTGGTAGATGGGCACAGTGCCGATGGGGACAGGGCTGTTTCGCAGAATCCATTCTCGTGTTTCATGAATCGCATCCCCTGTAGATAGGTCCATTACGGTATCGGCACCCCAGCGGACAGCCCATTGGAGTTTTGCGACCTCTTCTTCAATGGAGGAGACCACAGCAGAGTTGCCGATATTGGCATTGATTTTTGTCAAGAAATTCCGCCCGATAATCATCGGTTCCAATTCGGGGTGTTTCCTATTGCAAGGAATGATAGCCCGCCCCCTAGCTACTTCGGATAGGACAAAGGACTCCTTCACATTCTCTCGTTGGGCAACGAATGCCATTTCAGGTGTCACAACGCCTGCTTGGGCATAAAACCTCTGTGTGGGGGTGGTCTCTCCTGCTCTGTCAGCAATCCAAGGTGCCCTAAGTCTTGGCAAACCGTCCTTGGGCTTTATCCCTTGTGGGCCACTGGTGTCATAAGTGTCTAATGGGGGTTCATCTGTGAGATGAATGCGGCGGAAGGGCACGCGTAGGGTGTGGTGGTCATGGCGCACTTTATGCCACTTCTTTTCGCTTTGTGGAAAGCACGCCTCAAAAGGCGGTAATGGCTCAAATCTCTCGTTGTTCTTATTCATCGCTCCCTCCGCAGGTTCTAACCCGTTCAGGTTCGAGGGGTGCTTCTCAGGTCAGGAAAAGCCTAACCGCCCCCGCGAGTCTTCATTCTAGAAGGTCAACGTCCTTCTGGCATTGAATCTCAAAGAGATTGGAAACGATATTCTTTGCCTCTCTAACGGCTTCAACGATCGGTCTTCCTTTACAGAGTCCGCCAGCCAGTGCGGCGGAGAATGCACATCCAGTTCCCCTGACAAAGCCCTCTTTTCGAGGCGATTCAAACCACATGGATTCCTCCTTCCCATAGAGAAGGTCAGGGCTTGTTTCTCCTTTTAGATGTCCTCCCTTCAAGAGAATCGCTTGGCACCCAAGGGAAAGCAGAGACCTAGCAGCCCTTTCCATATCTGAGCGTGTTGAAATTACTTGCCCTGAAAGGGCGGACGCCTCGGGGATATTGGGTGTGATGATGGTGGCAAGGGGAATGAGGTCTGTTCTAAGGGCATCTACCCCTTGCCCATCTAGGAATGGGTTGCCCACTGTGGGTGCGATAACGGGGTCTACTACAAGGAATGGTGGCGGTGTGGATTGAAGGGAGAAACTAGCCTCTTTGATGTGGGCAGCCGATGGAAACATCCCCGTCTTTGCCGCACCGATCCCCATCAATATCACAGCACCAATACCAGCACTGATATCACCTATTGGGCGTGGCGTTACAGCTAAGACCCCCTCGTCGTTTTGGCGTGTATCGGCTGTGGTTACAGTGTGATGTTGGATGCCCATCGCCCGAAGAATCTCTTTCTCTTTTTGGTGCCCTGCCCTTCCCGTAGGGTCGCTTCCGGCAATAGACAAGATAGCTAGAGGCATACTTACTAAGACATCGTAAACCGTTAAGGAAAGATGTGGTAGAGTTAATCTGATGAAACAGTTCTTGATTGTCCTCTTAGTTGCTGCTGTTCCCCCTGCCACAGAGAGTCTCCTCTTTCGTGAGAACCTCACCCTGGGCGAATCGTGGAGACTTCATCTTTCGGCATCCGCTTCAGCCGAGGTGGACTTAGGTGTGATGGCTCAGTTAATGGAGCGGGAGAGGATATCCGTTTACGCGGCAATGGGCGAGGCATCAATCCCCTTTACCGTTGTGGGGGTAAAGGAGGGTGTCGCTAGGGTAGCGGGCGAATTGGATTGGGTTAAGCTCTCGGTGGACAAGGGTGGAGGAATGGAGGAGATACTGAATCAGCATAAGGACCCCAGCCAACCGCCACAAAATGGGGAGGAGATTGTAGGCGTACCTTTTGTAATGGGAATCGAGGCTTTGGGGCGGGTGGTGTCTTGGGAATTTGCAGAGTGGGGGCTTAACCCATCCGAAGAAGGTTTCGACATCCCCCTTATGGGATTGGGTGGGGTTACACCGCCGGGTTTTCCTCTATTGGGGGGGTATCCCCAAGAGCCCATTGCGTTAGGGAGCTCGTGGGAAGAATCTATTCCCCTAGGTGATAGTGATAGCCCGATTGCTGGTGCCATCACCTTGACCCACAGATGGGATAGACGAGAGGGGGATCTCTTCTTTCTATCACACCACGGGTTCTTAGATGTGGAAGGGGGGGCAGATGATGAGAATCCCATGGGGGTCCTTATGGGGGGATGGAACCTATCTGGCACCTCTACTTGGCATCTAGAAGAGGGGTTTCTAACGACGACGCTTTCGCTCTCGCCTTCTGTTCCCATAACATTGGAGGGTATGACCGCTAAAATAGATGTCACGGTTACATTTACAAAGCGACCTTATGACGAAGCGCTCTTTATTTTGCCCCGTGTGCCCGAGGACGGGGAGATGATTACCCCAGGAGCAATACGACCATGAAGGAACGTGATCTTAGGAAGAGTACGAAGGGGCGGTGGATTCTGGTGGTGTTGGCGCTCTTTGCCTTGTTTGGGGGTGTAGAGGCGATGTCTGGTGGGCTCCAAAACAAGGGAAATGCCTATTTGGACCAAGCACTAGGGCGCGCGCGCATAGCGTTTGCCACCCTCTCTATTATGAAGGCAACGGTAGGGATTGTAGAGGGTAGTGATTTCGAATTTGGGGCATCCTTTGGTGCTTCCGTTGGGGTAGATTTAGAGGTAGGGGATATAGCTCAACCTCTATATGATCTCATTGACAAGGCGTGGGATATCGCTCTTGTCGCCTGGATCGCTTTGGAGACGGAGAGAATCCTCTTAGGAATCTCGGGGTTTCGCATCGCCGATTGGTTAATAATCGTCGGTCTTTTGGCGTTAATCGCTATCGCTTGGGGATGGGTCGTCCCCAAGCTAAGTTGGCAAAGGTGGGGGCGGGCTTTTATTTTGGCGGGGTTGGTAATGAGGTTTATGTTGCCAGCAGCTGTGTGGGGTACCCAAGTGATGTCTGCTTCATTGACGGCTAAGCCTATGGAAGCGTCTCGCATAGAGATTGAGGCTCACCAAAGGGAATTGGGAGACCTGTTTGGAGATATACAACGGGCACCGTTATTGGATAGAGTGGGGGTTTTTCAGACATGGATGGCTACGCACGATAAAGCATGGTGGGACCAGTATCGTAGCGAGGTTGTGCGCCATGCTATGCTCTTATCAGCCGCGTTCCTTTTAGATAGTGTTATCTTTCCGATTCTTACGTTGTGGTTGTTGATGGCGTTAGGAAAACGCGTCGTTTATTCGGTACCCATGAGCCTTCCAACCCCCGAGGCGTAAGGAGTTGAACAGGTGCCATTGGGGGCGGTGTATACCCCTCTTTTTTCTACTAGGTGCGGGTCCATGGGTCCCTTCCCTAGGTGTTTGCCCCGAGGGTCCCACGGCGGGGGATGGCGTGGCGTATGGTACGTTGAGTGGCCCGCTCGAACCTGGGCGTGGGGAGTGAGGGGTAGTCGCGGTCTTTGGGCACAAATGGTTGCTGGGTGCGACCGGACAACCAACGAGTGTGTGGTGGATTGAAAACGTCACATGACCCCTGT
>JACNFQ010000077.1 GCA_014384545.1 bacterium
CGGGGAGGATAACTCCGCTAAGCGCCCCAAGGGCATCGGGGCAAAGGGCGATTTTGAACGGAAGACCCAGCTTGGAAAGTACCGGTGCATGCTCGGCCGCAGTCCCCTGTCGACCGCCAATCCCAATCAAGAAAAGTCACTCTCCTCTCATCTGGAGGCGCTGGTGATGGGGCAAGAGATGAGACTCGATGCCAGCCATAGCAGCACCAAGCCCCCGAGAGTATTCCAATACTTTCTGTGGGTCGTTCCAATGTTGGACAGCTCCCACGATCGCTCGGGCGTGGGCGGGGGGGTCACTGCTCTTAAAGATACCGCTACCTACAAAAACAGATTCGGCCCCCAACATCATCATCATTGAGGCATCCGCTGGCGTGGCGATACCTCCAGCGGCGAAGTTAGGCGTAGGTAGACGCCCCTCTCGTCTCGTTTCTATCAAGGGTGCAAGAGGAACGCCTAAGTCTTTTGCTAGGGTAGATAATTCGGAATCATCAGCCGTTAGAACTTCATTCATTTCCGAACGGATAAGTCGCAGGTGGCGAACGGCTTCTACCACATCACCCGTGCCCGCTTCACCTTTCGTTCGAATCAACGAAGCACCCTCGCCAATCCGTCGGAGTGCCTCACCTAAATTACGCGCACCACAAACGACAGGGATAGAGAGGGCGTGTTTGTCTAAGTGATGAGCTTCATCAGCAGGGGTTAGCACTTCAGACTCGTCAATAAAATCCACACCCAACGCTTCAAGGATGCGTGCTTCTCCCATATGACCAATACGGCATTTCGCCATCACGGGGATAGAGACAGCTTCACGAATGCCCTCAATCAACTCGGGGGCGGACATCCTAGCTACGCCTCCATCCTTGCGGATATCAGAGGGAACACGCTCTAATGCCATCACAGCACACGCACCTGCATCTTCCGCCACGCGCGCATCATCGGCAGTCACGACATCCATAATCACCCCCCCTACCAACTGCCTAGCTAATCCACGATTCGTCTTTTCGTTATTCATACTTCGTTCTCCCTTCAAGTGATCGCCTAATGGTCAAGACATCCGAATGGGAAAGATCGGCTCCCACGGGTAGTCCTGTAGCGAGGCGCGTAAGTGGTGTTTGGGGTAGTCGTCGACTTATCGCATCCGTAGTCAAGTCCGCTTCTAGCCCCGGACCAAACGCAAGGATGACTTCTTGGATGTTCTCATCAATCCGTTGGACGAGTGCATCAAGCAGCAAGGCGTCTTCGTCCTGACCCTTTCCAGGAGAGACAAGCCCCCCCAAACAGTGGAAAGCGACATCCGTAAGTCCGGCTGCCTCTAAAGCCAATACATCCTGAGGATGAGAAACGATGGCAAATCGTGTAGCACCCATTCCATCCTGACAGATACGACAATCAGAATCATCAGTTAGGAATCCGCATTGGCGACAGATAGTCAAGTCCCTCAATGGCGATAAGCCATCCAAGAAAGCCGTTCGTTTTTCGTCATCCCATCTCACCATAGCGGGGACAAGGCGCTGGGCTGTTCGTATGCCGATTCCCGGAAGCAACGAGAGGGCGCGGACAAGGCTCTCAAAGGTCTCGCCTTGGGAGATCATGAAGGCTCCTCCATCCACATTCCCGTAGGTCCATGCTGGGCCATCTTCTCTTTGATGCCGTTATTAGAGGGCTTCTCTAGAAGTTCCAACTTGATAGCGCGCCCTAATGTCTCTTTCGCCGAAGCGAGGAAATTCTTCATGGTGCCCTGTCTGGACAAGTTGCGCCATTGGAGGCTTCCTTTTGAAGCCTGAACCTGAGCCACATCTCCCTTCCACCCCAAGAAGGGTCGATTCTTCAGCAAGACCCAAATGGCAGGATTTGTAGTCCCTAGATTCTCTAGAACTTGCTCCCATTCCTTATCCCCGCTCTCATTCTTCTGTCGTGGTGGGGCAACCTGTACCTGATTCTCCTTGGGGGTTTGGGAACTCTTTTTCCCACCATCCCCACCGGGAGGTCGCTCTTCTTTAGCACGCGGCTTCTTTTTGGGCACGGGTGGTGCGCTCTTTTTGGGAGGTGGGGGTGTGCTCTTTGTTGCACCCTTAGAGGCTGATGATTTCGTGATGGAGGAGGAAAGAGGCGGGGATTCTCTCTTTGGGTGATGAATGCGGTGGTGGAGGGTTAGGGCAGCAAGCCGCCAAAGAGTGGCACTCTCCTTCTCCCATCTTAAATCTCTTTTCGCATCAATATATGCGGACTGGAAGGCTAAGACACGAGCTTCGTCCCATAGGGGAACGAGTGATTGAAGCCCCTTTTCTTGGGGGGGAGCATCCTCAATGGTTGAAAGGAGAAGGCGATGGAGAACACCTAAAGATTGGTCCAAGAAAGGAAAGGGGGAAAGCCCCGAAGATTGGAGTTCATCCGTTGCCGATAAGACGGTCTTAGCATCTCCACTCGCTAACGCTTCCAAGAAAGAAATAACGCCTAAGATATCGGCTACACCAAAGAGATTCTGCGCCTTCTTCAAGGTGAGAGAATCACCTGAATAGACGATCAGTTTCTCTAGGTGACCAATCGCATCTCTGGCACTCCCTTCCGCAAGGTGGCTAATGAGTTGGGCGACGCCTTTGTCAACGGTGTGCCCTTCCGTTTTGGCAATCCGAGAAACGAGCTCTGAGATGTCCTCATTCGAGAGAGAGCGGAAGGGAAGAACCTGGCAACGGCTACGAATCGTGGCAGGTATTTTTTGGGGGTCGGTTGTCGCCAGAACGAAAAGGACATGGGAGGGAGGGTCTTCCAAGGTTTTCAGTAGGGCGTTGTAGGCGTGGGTAGATAACATATGGACCTCATCAATCACATAGACACGACGCATACCTTCTTGGGGCAAGAACTGAATCTCCTCTTGGAGTTCCCGCACATCCTCCACGGAGCGATGGCTGGCGGCATCAATCTCCACAAGAGCTAGAGAAGTGCCCGCGGTTATACCTTGACACAGGTCACATGTTCCGCAGGGTTCGCTCCCCTCTCTATGGGGACAATTCGTGGCTGCAGCAAGAATGCGAGAAGTACTTGTTTTACCGGTTCCTCTAGGACCAATAAAGAGCCAAGCGTGTCCTAATCGGTTGGTCGAGAGGGCATTTTCCAGAACGGTAATAGAGGAGGATTGACCAACGACTTCGTCAAACCGGGAAGGACGGTACTTGTTGTAGAGGGCTTGACTCATTCGTTGACTTTCCCCTTGACCAACGCCAAAGCGGCACACCAAATCCCTTCTTCATCCAGTCCATAGTCTTGGCGGAAAGAGGCAGGATCACCATGGGGAACGATGAGATCGGGGACATTTAGGGACTGGAACTTGAGGTCAGAAAGGAGTCCCATCTCTTGGAGAGATTCAAGAACCGCAGACCCCAGCCCTCCCATTCCAGCATGCTCCTCTACGACCAACAGCCGTCCACATTTCACAAGTTTACGGAGTAGCAATCGGTCTAAGGGCTTGATCCAAGTGGCATCAGCGACTGTTGCCTCAATCCCTTTTTTAGAGAGTCGTTCGGCAGCAGATAATGCGTCCAAAACGAGTGGTCCGATGCCAAGAATGGCGATATCTTCTCCAGATCGCAAAACCTCTCCCTTACCAATCGGTATGTCTCGGGGGGCACGCCCATCAGGGGGGGGCGTTGTGCCCCGGGGGTATCTCAAAGCAAGAGGACCTTTCTCTTGGTTGATTCCTGTAAGCAAGAGGTCTCTTAGCGACTGGGCATCACGCGCAGCAGCGATCGCCATTCCTGGCAAACAACGGAGGTAAGCCAAATCGTACAGCCCTTGGGCACTTGCTCCGTCCCCACCCACAATACCTGCACGGTCTAGCGCAAAAACGACAGGTGCTTTTTGGAGTACAGCATCATGAATCACTTGGTCGTATCCTCTCTGGAGAAAAGTGGAGTAGATAGCGGCAACGGGGCGTAGTCCTTCTAGGGCCATCGCTGCAGATTGAGCCACGGCGTGTTGTTCGCTAATCCCCACATCTATAAAGCGATCGGGGTGTCGTTCTCTAAAGATTGACAAACCCGTTCCTTCGGCCATCGCAGCGGTAATCGCAAGGATCCGTTCATCCTCGTTAGCCAAGTCGGCCAAAGCTTCGCCAAAAACGCGAGAAAAAGAGGGGCGTTTAGGTGGAGAATGAGCAGAGAGACCGTGGCGGTTGACAGGGTCTCCTTCGCTTTGTGGGTCTCCTTTCCCTTTTGTCGTCACGGCGTGGAGAAGGATGGGGCGGTCTTTTAGCCTCTTTAGACGCGTCAGGAGAGGGATGAGTGCGGAAAGGTCGTGTCCATCAACGGGACCAAAGTACCGAAATCCAAAAGCCCGAAAAGGAGTACTTCTCTGGAAGAAAAAAGTGCGCATACTATCTTTTAGATGGGAGAGAAACCTGCGGAACTTCCGTCCTCCTTCCCACCTGTCCAACCAGCGGCTGCTTCTCCTCATAACACCTCGGTATAGGGGGAGGCTTCTAAGGCTGGTAAGAAAATCTTGAACACGCCCCACATTGGGAGAAATAGACATCCCATTGTCGTTCAAAATCACCAAAAGGGGGCCTTTCGTACCCCCCAAATTGTTGAACGCTTCCCAAACGACACCAGCGGTCATCGCTCCATCTCCCACAACGGCAACGACATGACCACTTCTGCCCGACTTCTTATGGGCGGCAAGGATCCCCGCTGCCGAAGATAGGGCAACCCCAGCATGGCTTCCACCCACGGGATCATGGATGCTTTCTGAGGGATCCATAAATCCCGAAAGACCTCCCCGCTTGCGCAAGGTGGGAAAACGATCCCCTCTCCCCGTCAGAATCTTATGGACATATCCTTGATGACCGATATCAAAGAGAATACGGTCTTCGGGGCTATCAAAAACGGTGTGGAGGGCAAGGGTAAGTTCGACAGCACCTAGATTGCTAGCGAGATGACCACCAGTCTTAGGGACTTCTTCCAAGAGAAAGGTACGAATACTCTCTGCCAAGTCGTTAAGTTCCGTCAGGGAAAACTCCTTGATTTCTTGAGGATTACGAATCGAATCTGGTCTCATATCTGATTTAGGGCAATGCGTCTTGCTTCGTTGTCCAAGGCAAGGACTTCACCAATTGATTGGGGAGAGCCTTGGACAGCCGAAAGGGTATTCTCTACCACATTTGGAATCTTTGAAAAAGAAAGTTTCCCGGATAGGAATGAGGAGACTGCGATCTCATTCGCTGCGTTCAAGACTGCGGGTGCTCCCCCGCCCATCTTGGCGGATTCCCTCGCCAAACCGTAGCAAGGAAATCGTTGGGTGTCAATTTTCCCGAAAGTCAACGGAGGAATCTCTGTCGGTTGGAAGGGAGGGGAGGGAGGGGAGGGTGAATGGGGCCAACAAAGGGCATGCTTGAGGGCGAATGCCATATCGGGAGGGCTGGCGTGGAACGAAGCGGTTCCATCGGTCCATCGGACAATGGCGTGGACTTGTGAGGGAGGATGAATGACAGCGTCAATCTTATCAAGGGGTAGACCGAAAAGATGCATCGCCTCAATCACTTCCAGACCTTTGTTCATCAGTGTTGCCGAGTTAATAGAAACCAAGGGACCCATTTTCCAAGAAGGATGGTTCTTTGCTTCTTCCGGTGTAATGCGGTCAAGGGTGGCTGGATCCCTATGGAGAAAGGGACCCCCAGAGGCGGTCAATAGAAGGCTATGTATGGATTCTCTCTTGGCCCCTTCCAAGATGCGAAAAGCAGCGTTATGTTCGCTATCTACAGGAAGGAGAACACCTCCATTCTCTTGGGCGATATCTAGGAGCAAAGATCCCGCAGAGACCAAACTTTCCTTGTTCGCCATAGCGACTTTTTTCCCCGCTTTCAGGGCAGAATAAACAGGTTCTAGCGCTGCCGTTCCAGGAATCCCAACGACGACGATATCTACATCTTCTTCACAGACCATCTCAAGGAGAGCATCTCGTCCCGTTCGCACGGGAATTGAACCTGAAAACTTGCGCAATCTACGTCCGGCTTTATGCCCCATCGTGACCAATCGTTGGGCGTTATGTTTTTTTCCTGCTGCTGCTAGCTTTTCGGGGGAGCGTCCTGAGGCAACCAATCCCTTTACAGAGAAGCGTTTTCCTAGTTCTCCTTCAAGTAATTTTAGGGTAGTCGTGCCAATGGAGCCTGTTGCACCCAAGACGACGATCCCCGTCGTCATCGGGGCAGACCGGCACGTATTGCCAAAACGACATTGTGCCCTCCAAAGCCAAAAGCGTTGTTCAAAAAGACGGAATAGGGATGAACTTTGGGTGTATGAGGTTGATGGTCCAAGTCACATCTTGGGTCGGGTTCTTCAAGGTGAAGAGTAGGGGTAACCACACCTTCAAGTCCCCCCTTGATCCCGACGATTGCTTCCACGGCACTGGAGGCACCAATGAGATGTCCCAGTTGAGACTTAGGACCCGTTACAGGAATCTCATAGGCTCGAGAACCTAAAACACTCTTTATGGCATCTACTTCTGTAGGGTCGTTGAATAGGGTGCCTGTCGCATGAGCCGAAACATAATCGATATCTTGGGGTTGTAGTTGGGCTTCTTCCATCGCCCCAGAAATGGCCCGAGCCATCGCTGCACCACCGGGTGCAGGAGCAACGATATTGTGGGCATCAGAAGTTTCGCCCATGCCTAGAATCTCTCCAAGAATGGGTGCCCCCCTTTCTCTTGCAGCAGATTCGGATTCAAGTAAGAGGAAACCAGCACCCTCGCTAAGTATCGTCCCTCGGCGTTCTTTGTGGAAAGGGAGAATCGCCTTGAGATCATCAAGATCATGGGTTCGAGCAATGGCACGGGCACGGTGGAAAAAGACGAGAATAAACTCGTCCAAGTAGTCAGTTGCTCCTGCCAACATGCGCTCTGCATAGCCATACTTGATCTTCCTAAAGGCGTTCCCAATAGCAGCGTTTCCAGACGCACAAGTCATCGAAAACGCCTCGTTAGGTCCTTTCAAGCCATAAGCAATAGCGGGCCAAGCAGCCGCACCATTTACGGTATACCTAACCCCTGTAAAGGGGCTTACACTTCGAAGACCTTTTTCTAGGTAAAGGCGGTGATTGGTTAGTCCTGTGCCCACACCCCCATTACTAGAGCCCGCAGAGACGCCAAAGCGGGTGGTGTCTACATCGTCCAAGTTGATGAGCGACGAAGAGAGAGCTTCGCCTGCGGCGATGATGGCGAACGCTTGGAAGGGGTCAATCTTCCGCCTCATCTTTGGGGGAACGAGGTCTAGCCAGTCTAGGTCGTCGGGCAAGCATCCCCCAATCCGACAACTGAAGTTCTCGGTGTTGTAACGGGTGATAGGGCGAATCGCATTCTGTCCCGTGGACATCCCCTCCCACAGGGATGGCACACCCAGCCCGAAAGGAGTTATCGCCCCCATTCCCGTTACAAAGACGCGTTGGGGATCGGTGTGGGGGGTATTCATGAGTCTCTCTCTTTCATCCTTCTAAGCACATAGGGGAGGATTCCGCCGTGGCGCCAGATTTCACATTCGGCAGGAGTATCAAGGCGAACGATCGCTTCAAAGTGGATCATTTCCCCGTTCGGTTTCCTCGCTTCCACACGGCATCCCCCTAAGGGAGACAACCCCCCGTGGAGATGAGGGAACGAGAAGAACTCAGTGCCATCAAGGCTTAAACTCTCTGCCGATTCACCTTCGGGGAAAGTAAGTGGGAGGACACCCATTCCCAACAGATTGCTTCTATGGATGCGCTCGTACGAGGTAGCGATGACGACCTTGATTCCGAGTAGATGGGTTCCTTTGGCTGCCCAATCACGGCTTGATCCCGTGCCATATTGGCACCCTGCTAAGACCACCAGAGGAGTCTTTGCTTCCTGGTATAGCATAGATGCTTGATGGACAGTCATGACCTCTTGAGTGGGCAGGTGGGTTGTCCATCCCCCTTCAGTGCCCATAGCCAACTTGTTCCGCAATCGGATATTGGCGAATGTCCCTCTTACCATGACTTCGTGGTTTCCTCGTCGAGAACCATAGGAATTGAAGTCAACAGGTTCAACACCGATCAAGCCCAGATATCTACCTGCGTCGCTGTCGCTAGGAATCGCACCTGCAGGACTGATATGGTCGGTCGTTACAGAATCCCCTAACAAGAGCAATGCCCGTGCATCAACGCGGGGACCGACTGAGGGT
>JACNFQ010000011.1 GCA_014384545.1 bacterium
CAATAAAGGAACAGTATGGATAGTTTTTATTGGAATCGTGCATTAGCTAGTATTGCGGGCAAGTACGCCTAAGCCGGTATGGATAAGAAAGATAAATTAAGTCCTGATTTGGTAGGCGTTTCCGGAGAATACTTTGTCGCCGCAGAATTATCCAAAAGAGGATACATAGCTTCAATTACTTTAAGGAACACAAAAGGCGTGGATATCTTATGTTCAAATTCTGAAGCTTCCAAAACAGTGGGAATACAAGTAAAAACTAACAGCGGTTCAGGTAGAAGTTGGATCTTAAGTAAAAAAGCTGAAGATAACTTTGCTGAAAATCTATTTTATGTTTTTGTCAATCTACATAGCAACCAAAGACATCCTGAGTTTTTTATCGTGCCAAGTAAAGTCGTTGCCCAGTATTGTAAGAATGGGCATGCTGAATGGTTGAATACTCCCGGAAGAAACGGACAAAAACGCAAAGATAGTAACATGAGAAAGTTTGATGATCCTGATGAGGAATATTTGAACTGCTGGGATTCATTACATCTATAAGGGTGTGCCGGCCTCATACTGTCGGTCGTTAGCGCTTCGTTCGGCTCGCCTACACAGTATTTGCGGTTTGCTCGGTGCACCTAGCTCTTCCATATCTTGCTTTGATTATCTCAAGAGTATCGGATAGACTGGAACATTGTGCAAAAAAGTTATTCGGAGGTTGATGAGAACTATAAGAGCGCACGAGAAGACATTGAGCGTACCTTATCCAGTTTTCTATCTTCTAGTCTCGCTGTTCACCTGTCAACTGGCGAAACCCGCATATCAGATTTGAATGAATGAATTCACGCGACTAGAGCGTTTTCTTGAACAAGCAGTTGCAGCTGAGCAAGATCCCCTTGCATGTGCGCTTCTTGTCGCCATGATGATGGAGGGGGATGAATCGTGGAAAGCCTGGTCGTTGTATGTGATTGTTGGCCAGTACGCCAAGGTCGGGCAATTCGCCCAGGCGCTGGAAATCGCCAAGACGATGGAGGTTGAATACTGGCAAGCCTTTGCGTTGGCCGATATTGGGGTCAAGTACGCCGAGGTTGGGCAGAAAGAGAAGGCTCTTCAGCTTCTCTCCAAGGCGATAGAAACCGCCAAAACCATTGAGGATGGAGAGGAGAAAGACAGAGCGTTGGCTAGTATTGGGGTCGATTACGCCGCGGCTGGGCTATTTGACCAGGCGCTGGAAATCGCCAAGACGATAAAGGATGAAGAGGAAAAAGCCGAGGCGTTAAACGAGATTGCGGTCAAGTACGCCGCGGCTGGGCAATTCTCCCAGGCGTTGGAAACCGCCAAGATGATAGAGGATGGAGAGGAAAGAGCCCTTGCGTTAGCCGCGATTGCGGGCAAGTATGCCGAGGCTGGGCAGAAAGAGAATGCACCTGCGCTTCTCTCAGAGGCGCTAGAAACCGCCAATACGTTGGTGGATAGTTTTTTCTTACATGGGGGATTTGGTTTCTCATTGGCGAAATCCAGTGTGTTGGGCGAAATTGCGGGCAAGTACGCCGAGGTCGGGCAATTCTCCCAGGCGCTGGAAATCGCCATGACGATTGATGATGAAGGCTGGAAAGCCGAGGCGTTAATGGAGATTGCGGGCAAGTACGCCGAGGCTGGGCAATTTGACCAGGCGCTGGAAACCGCCAACATGATTGAGTACAGCTTCTCAAAAGCTCATGCGTTGGTCGGGATTGCGAAAAAGTACGCCGAGGTTGGGCAGAAAGAGAATGCCACTGAGCTTCTCTCCCAGGCGCTAGAAACCGCCAAAACCATTGAGGATGGATGGGATAAAACCGGTGAGTTAACCGAGATTGCAGGCAAGTACGCCGAGTTTGGGCAGAAAGAGAATGCTACTCAGATTCTCTCCCAAGCACTGGAAGCCACCAAGATGATTGAGGATGGAACTTGGAGAGTTTTTGCGTTGTCCAATGTTGCGGTCAAGTACGCCGAGGTTGGGCAATCTGCCCAGGCGCTAGAAGCCGTCAAGACGATTGATGATGGCGGGGGGAAAGCCAATGCGTTGGCCAATGTTGCGGGCAAGTGCGCAGAGATTGGGCAGAAGATCAATGAGGAAGGTTTAGCTCATCTTCGTGACATTGTTGTTCAGACAATCCACACAAAGAGCAAGTGATGGTGAAGAACAGCTAACAACCTACTGCACCGGATGGCAATTCCGCACACGCCATTACCGTGGTGAGCTTGGTAAAAAGAAGGAACCAACTGCGAAGATTCCAGAATCCAACCCCTAACAGAGGCAATATGAAACTAAAACGGCACATAGATCCATCGATAAATGCTTTTGGGTAGGATAGAAGAATGAAGAGAAGTGAAGGGCGGAAGACTGATGAACTAAGATCTTTGGAGATCATCCCCCATTGGACCGAGAACCCCGATGGTTCTGCTTTGGTGAAGTGGGGAAAGACTTGGGTCTTGTGTACAGCGTGCTGCGAGGGTAGGGCGCCCTATTGGCAAAAGGAGAAACAGGAGGGGTGGGTGACCGCAGAATATGGGATGTTACCCGGGAGCACCGATACGAGGAAGAGGCGTCCAGGGTTGGGCAAGGTGGACAGCCGAGGAACGGAGATTCAGCGCTTGGTGGCAAGGAGTCTGCGCGGGGCGTGCAACCTAAAGGCAATCCCGAGTTGGACAGTCGCTATTGATTGTGATGTGCTTCAAGCAGATGGAGGCACGCGGGTCGCATCGGTAGTAGGTGGCATGGTCGCATTAGAGTTTGCTGCCCGAACATTGGTCAAGAGGGGCGCACTAACCTCAACATCAAAACTCATAAAGCGACGCGTCGTCGCTGTTTCTCTGGGTTGGGTAGATGGCGAGCCCTTATTGGACTTGGACTATGCCGAAGACAAACGAGCAGATGTGGATCTCAATCTGGTAGGAACAGCCGATGGCTCGTGGGTGGAAGTCCAAGGGACTGCAGAGGGCGATCCTGTAGAACGGACGATCTTGGATGCCCTCCTAGATGTGGGATTTGTGGGGTTGAAGAGAGTAGGGCGGGTCGTTGCTGAGGCGCTTCGTCAGTAGCCCAAGCAGGATGTAATGTCGTCTGCGCAAAGACCTGCGATTTCATAATCTGCATCCCAATACCCACCGATATCTGCACACTGTCCGCTTCCAATCTCCTCCTCTGTGCAAGAGATCGTTCCATCTGTCTGTTCTGAATCTCCAAAAGCTAGGAGGAGGACACCCGCAGCAAAGAGTTCCCTATCACGAAGGGTGAGATCATCCCATCCATCTCGATAAAGGGGCCAGGATGAAGAGAATACGGCGAGGATTTCCTGATGGAGTGGGGGGGAAGATGCGAACGAGGCTCCAAGAATCTGGAGCATACCCAGTCTTTGGTCAGCAGACAGAGAGAGTTCCTCGCCCATCCAATCAGAAACGAGGAGGAGAGCGTCCAAGAAAGCGAGACCGTCTTCCGCTGTAAGGATACCCTGTGGCGATTCAGCCAAAATAAGATGAGGGTTGATGCAGGGTGGGGCGGCAGGTGTGAACTGGAGGGGAGCCGTGGACCCATCAGGTAGCACAAGAAGAGAGCCCGTTTCACTCTTTGACAAGGAAAAAAGAACCTCTGTCCCATCTGGAGAGAGGATGTCTAGACCTTTAAGAGAAGGGACTGCCCTAATAGGGATGTGGTGTTCAAGCGTTTGAAGAGTCCCATGAGCTCCTATTGCATCGCTTGGATTTAGCGTCAGGAAAATCCCTTCTGAATCATTCCTATGTTCTCCAGCCCACGGGTCGGGTAGGGCAAGAGGGATGCAAGGAGGTGCAAACGGTTGGAAATGGAAAGTCTGTGCCAGATCAGGGTCTCGCTCGCCTTTAGGACCCGATGGGTACAGTGTGAAAACGAGAGTCCCATCCTGCCAGAAGGCAATGAAGGGGATCTCGTTCCCGTATTCATCAAGTGCCTGACCTCCAAGAAAGTCCTCACCAGGGCGCCTTGTACCTGAAACGACCCAAAGCGCCTCTGAACTCTCCAAGACTCCCTCTGTGAGGTTTGCGTCGTCATAGAGAAGCAAAATGGTGGAAGAGTCGGGAATGACAAACTCGCCGGCAAAGGATAGAGGTGATGCTCCCAGAAGGGAAAGGAGAAAGAAGAGAGCCATAACGCCATCCTATAGGTGCAAGTTGGGGGCTAGAAGGCTCTCAAAGAATGGCGTGATGGGTGATGTGGCACACCATTGACCCCAATGACCCCGCACAAGGACAAAGGGGGCTTACTCCATAGCACGTAATGGATGGTGCGAGCACATTGACCCCGATAACCCCGCACAAGGACAATGGTGTATTACTCCATAGGCGCGGAGTGGGGCGAATTGAACTCCATACCCTTAGTTCCGATAATCGGGATTATGTTGCAAAAAGGGAGAATCCAGAGGTGGGCTATCGGTGTCGCCCCAAAAAGTTGATGCAGGGGTCGGTATCTGAGCGCCCACGAATCTCTTCCCTAAGTGGTTGAGATGGCGGCATCACTCTTTCCTTTGTAGGATAGTGCCATGCGAGGTTTAGGTACTTTTCTCGTTGCTCCCCTTCTGGGATTGCCGACTTGGCGGGGCCTTGTTGCCCTCTTTCTTTCGTTCGTTCTTGCAAACAGGATCAACCCCTTGTGGCGTGGGGAGGCCCTTTGGTGGCTACCCCTGGTTCTCTTTTGGGTCATTCAATGGGTGCTGTTGGGTCTTTGGTACCGAAAGGCGTCTCACAGGTCCACCACACCCCACACCTAAAGGCGTCCCAAAAGCGTACTACACCACGGACCTTTAGAGGTATCATTCTGGACGGTGAGTGGCTTGAATCGATAAAAGCCCCTCCAAAAACCGCACGAAAGGGGGTCTTGAGGGGGTAATGTCCAGAAATCTCAAGAGCGCGCCTTGTGGATTAGCGATTCCACCGTTGCTCTTGGACAGCCTTAAACTTGTAAGACTGGACATCTCTCAAAAAAGCTCCTGGGTCTTGAACGGGGAGTTCGGGGAATGCTAGGAACCGATTGGGATCGAAAGTAACGATTCGTTCAACTTTCTGCGCCTTGATCACCCAAAAGAGTTCTGCCTCTTCGGGATCTGCTGTATAAAACCTCTCTGCAACCATCGCATCTAGTGCTGCGGAAAGTTCGTAGCTTCCAAAGGGGGCAATGCGCAACAAACCAAACTCATCAAGCTCCTTCGTCAGTTTCCTAATGGCGGACTGTTTCAAAGGAGGGCTAACGATCGAAGGGTTAGCTAGGCGTAGGTGCATGTCAGCAATAAAGCGTGTAGGCACGATACCCTGAATATCCCCAAAAGGCGAATCATGTTGCTTAAGGATTTTGAGGATTTCCCTGCAAGTAGCTGTCTCTGGTTGCTCAATGAACGATGCGTACAACGGTCCTCTGTCAATCAAAAAGCGCATTCTTTCTATGAACCTCCAAACGAATACGGGGAAGAACCAATAAGCGATGGTCCTTGTCAAAGTGAGGGTCGGGGGATCCCTCTACCTCGGCACGCAATACAGACGACGGTTTGGCTGAAGTTTCAGTCAAGTAGGCCCAAACCGCTTCCTTATGAAAGTAGATGCGCTTCCCCCGCTTGATACCGGTAATGACACCCTCCCTGTAATGCTTCCGCACGGTGTAGGGTTTAACTCGCAGAAGCGTTGCGACTTCCTCCACAGTTAAAAAAGTGATTTCTGGGTTGCCCGGTAACATATACAAGCCAATACTAACATAAAACCACACTCAACCAACGTATAACAATGTATGAAACCGCCTTTTCGGTGTCCTATTCCCTTCCCTTTGCGGCCAATCTAGTTAATATGGAGGGGTGATTTTGGGCTTCCTTGGACCCTTTACAACGCTTCTTTTTTGCCGTTTTCCTCTTTCCGGTACTCCCAACGCTCATAATGGTCTTCCCACCCATCCACCCCCTGCCTTGATGATTGGTGCTAGCGCTTCTCCTCTTTATCCCGCCCTACCCCGCCCTTTGCGAAATCTAATCAAGATAGCTCCAACAGAGGTAGCGGTTCCTCATTCTTCTCATTCCCAACCTGAAGCCCTCTCAAGAACCGACAAGAAAGGGAATATCCGATGAATCACCCCCCTGTTCCTTCTCCTTCCGCTTTAGGATTTCGCTCATGGGACGTGTCCTTTTCTCCATTACGAATCTCCTTCTGGGTTCTCACATTCGCATCGTCCTCCGCGCAACGGGCTTTGAGGTCCAATCGGTCCCACCTAGCCAGGTCTCTCTTCAGATTGCCAAGGAGGTTTGGGATATGGTCGTTGTGGATCTCTCGGATAAGGAAATCGGTCCACCAGAAGCGTTTCCCAAACCTTTGCCTGTTCTCCATTCCATCGGGCTGATTACCCATAGAGACATGGAATTGAAGGACGAATGGGAGGAATACGGGTTTAGGTGTGTCTTTCGAAGCGACTTTTTCCAGAATCCAGAGCAGTTCCTCTTTCCCGATGTCGACTAAGAAGAGACCTTTCGTCCGCGTTGCCGCCGTGGTGCATCATGGGGGGCGCCTGCTTCTAAATCGCACACCGATGGCGTGTGGTGCCGTCTTTTCCCTCTTGGGCGGACATTTGGAGGTGGGTGAATCCGCCCCCCATTGCCTCGTTAGGGAATTCAAAGAAGAGCTCAGTTGGCCCCTTGACGTGGGAGAGTTGCTCTTTATAGGGGAAAATCTTTGGAGAGAAGGAGACCCCGAGGACCCTCACTTCGGTGAAACGCTCCATGAAATCTGCCTCTACCTCCGAGCAACTGTCCCTGCCCCATTTTGTGATACCGACCCCAAAAGCCAAGAAGAACATCTGTGGCCTGGGTGGTTTGCCCCCGAAGAGGTTCAACAAGGAGAACTCGTTCCTCCTTTCCTTGCCCCCCTCTTAGAAGGCAAGACGATTACCCCCCCTACCCTTCTCTCTCGAGGTTTCTAGCTCCCTGCCCCTTAGAGGAGACGAAAAGAGACAGCACCAGCACTCGATCGCCCCGTCTCATCTCTAGCCCAGAGTTCGTTGTCAATTCGAGGGTCTTCTTTCAACATCTTCCGAGCCAACGCTTTCAGCGTTCCTCCCGATTTTCCATGGCGAATCGTTCCCCCTTTCTTCCCCCGATAAACGAGGCTATCCAAGAACTTCTCGATCGCCTTCTCGGCTTCATGTGCCCTCTTTCCACGGATATTCAAGACAGTCTCGGCATCGCCCCAAGACGCTGCAAACCCCATACCTTTTCCCCTCACGACTCTACAGCACTCTTCCTCTTCTTCTTAAAGTCCTTTCCCCACCCCGATAGCCCCAACACAGTTAAAGCGAGCCCCAACATCCCTAAACCGACACTCTCTAGCGTTGAGAGAGAATCAAAGGTCTCCAGAACCAAAGGAACCCTACTAAGAACAACCGACAGCCCGTTGAGGGTGAAGTGAAGGACACAGCCTGCCCAAATTGACCCCGTCTTGTAAACGAGATAAGCCAACAAAATGCCCAACGCCAATGTAAAGAGAAAGCGAGCCCCATGAAGATGGGCAAACGCAAACAGCAATGCGGAGAGGAAAGCCGCTTTTCTCTTCCCCAAGGATTGAAAGGCTGACAGAAGGAAACCCCTAAAGAGCACCTCTTCGGCAAGGGCGGGTGTTACAGCCAATACGAATAATGTTACCCACAAAGAGTGCTCGGTAACGAGACCACTCATCATCTCTATTACCTCGGGTGAACTGGGGAAGAATCTTTCACCCATCACACCCAAGGGGTAGGAGACAATCCAAGCTGTAATCCCTAACAAGAACCCCTTGCTCCAATACGCGGGCTTACCCAACCCTACTTTCTTAGGGGATAGCCCCAATAACCAAACGGCGACTAAGGGGACGCCTAAGAAGAAAAGAAGTTGAATCACAGGGGTAGCTACAAGGACTTCTACATCTCTTGAATCCAGAATAACCGAACCCAGAATAAAGAGGAGAAAGGCAATCCCAAAGAGTGCCCATCCTTCCGAAGGTGTGGGACCACGAGCGCCTACACGCTCTTCCCGCCACCACTTTCCCCATTGAATCCCTCCCACCCCAAGAATCGTCTCTTCTGAAGCAAAACGTCGTCCAGCCATCTTCAAAAACAACCATCCCGCACCTATGGAAACGCCAATACCCACCCAGCTTAGCGTAGTGGCTTCAGAG
>JACNFQ010000074.1 GCA_014384545.1 bacterium
GAGGGGGGGGCTGCCAAGGCAAGTGGCATGTCGGCGAGGACGGCCAGGCCGGTCTGGATGGGATGCTCAAGGCAGTGGGGATGGTCGCGTTGGTGGGTTTGGGTTTGTGGTTGATCAGTGAATTGACGAGACAGGAGAGTGCCTGAAGTGAAGACAAGGGAACTACGGGAGATTCTCCAAGCCCTCGGTGTGATGAGCTGGTTGAGGGATCTAGGGATTTCACAGGCACAAAGGGCCAGGCGGGCAGGAAGGGCAGAGATTGAAGGCTATTGGACAGCTTTGGCGGTGACCAGTCCAGTTGTGGGCGCTCTGAATGCACTTTCCTCCAAGTCCAACCAGTCTGATTGGGCGCGTCTTGCCATGCTGGTTGCCTCTGTTGGACTGGGGATTGATACCCTAGAAAGATTGGAAGGACAATCCGTAAGAGAGTACCTTCTCTCGCAAGGGCTGCGTTCTTGAGACCGTCGTCCAAGTGGCGCGTCTTTGGGATCATTATCCTCGTTCTGGCTCTACTCTTTCAGTTGGCTATGGGGGTGTTTTCACTTGAGATTCTCTTGAAGTTGGGATATCTCTTGGGATTGCTCATTCGGTATTTGGATGGGATTGAACAGCGAATTCCCAAGCCTGACAAGGTGTTTCTGTATGGTATCTTCTTCTATCACGCACTGTTCTTCCTTCCAGGCACGGGAATCACGGTAAGGGCTGATATCTTTGATACAGTGACGTTTGTCGTGGTTTGGGTCTTGCTTGGCGAGTTGTGGGTGGGTCCCTTCTTTAGGAGAAAGAGTGAAGATGAAGGAGAGCTTGGAGGCGCAGGAGGAGTAGAGCACGAGTGAAGGGGAGACTCTTTGCTTATGGTTTGGGCTTGGACTGAAAGAATACCCCTTTGCACCCCTGAGGGGTGCGCTGGAAATCGACCACAAGCACAACGTTCTCTCCTTCTTTGCCCGTCATCTTGGTATCACTCAAAGGCTCTGGCCACTCCAAGACCATGCTATCTGAAAGAGGGTTGCCGTCAATGCCCTTCAGCCCAGACCAAGGTCCGAACGAAAGACCCCCTTCGATTTGTGACCAGGAAACAGATGTCCCCGGACCAGCAGGATCTTCAGCCCCCACAGGCGAAGGCTAGGGTGTCGTGGGGTGCAGGATGGTGTCTAGGAAGGCGAAGAGGCGGTCCGAGTAGGGATTGTCCGGTTTGGAGAGGAACTGGTTCATCCCCGCGTGGGTGGTCTCCACCTCCACGCCTTCCCCAGCCAGCCCCAGTTCCTCAAGGGCATTGAGGAAGAGATTGTTGGATTCCGGGGCGGCTGGACGGGTCGTCCAAAACAGCAGAAACGGCGGGATTCCTTTGTCTGTGTCAAGATGGGTGATGGGTGAAAAATCTGCCCATACGGGACCAGGATTCCCCAAGATACTCCTGAAGGCGGTCTCGGTGCGGGGAATCGCTTCCAGCCTAGCAAGCATATCGAACGCTGCATGGTCGGAAGAGATCACGCCCCGAATGATAGAAAGGGGCTTTTCGTACGCGCCCAAGCGCTTCTCGTCCACTGCCACCAGCGTTGCCAGATGGGCGCCCGCCGAGTGACCCGTAACAAAGAGGGCGTCGGGGTTGCCCCGATAGTCGGAGATGTGGTCATGAATCCAGGCAAGAGCCGCTGCAACATCCTCTACATGGGCGGGGTGCTTCACCGCAGGGGAGAGCCTGTAGTTGATGGAGACCAAGACAAAGCCGTTGGCATGATAAAGGGCGACCTTCTCCCGCATGTTGCTACCCCGCTTGTCACCCTTGCGCCATCCCCCACCGTGGATTGTGACCATTACGGGGAAGGGCCCCTCCCCTTCGGGCACATAGATGTCAAGGGAATGGAACTTGGCATCAACCCCCTCCATCTCACGATAGGGGATGTCTGTGATGGCTTGGGCGGTCGGCACCACCATAGCGAGGACAAGGAGGGTGTTCATGCCCACATCCTCCATAATGAGGGGTTTCACGGGGTCGGGACAGCCGGGAGGCTCGCCCCAGCCCTATAGAGTTGGGGGGATCAGGGTTGTGCGGGTACCGGAACTTAGGGGGGCGGAGCGGGTGGGCAGGATGCCTGCGCAGTGATGGAGAAAGCCGGGGGGATCTCGTCCTCCACCCCTAAATGCCACACAGCCTCTTCGCCGTTGATTTCATCAGCCGGAGGGCTTGTGGCTTGGACCGGACAGGGGGAGGAGAGGTGGAAATCGATCCCCCCATACCCCAAAAGACCCACCCCCCCAACAGCCTTGATGGCCGCGTCGGTCCAGGCGGCGATTTGGGTCTCTTGGACGATATGCACGGTCCCATTGCCCAGATCCTGGATCTGCACTTGGCCCGGGGTGGGCCAGGGGTAGTAGTCGTCGGGGTCGGCGAGGGTCTGCAGACTTGTCAGCAGCACAGAGGCGTGTTGGTTCCAATCAGCCAGCGTGGCGAAGGTGGTGGTGCTCCAAATCAGGCAATCGTTCCCCTCCACCACAGATTCGTCCACAAGCGTTGCGTCGATCCCCTCACGGGTCAGGTATTCTGTGGCAAATCCCCCGAAGTAGGGGTCTCCGCCTGGCAGTCCGCGCCATGACCATAGAAGTACTGCACGGTCGAGACGGAAAGGGGTCCGTCTGCCTCGATGTGGACCTTCACCGGGGCAGGCACGCCGTATCTCTTAAACACGGCACCCGAAAGAGCCAGGGCCAAGATGGCCACAATGAAGGGTAACCCACGCCAAGAGATCTCTGTCAAGCCACAAGTATACACCGTTCCCCATTTTGTGTCCTGAATTGCGTGTACGCCATCTAACCTGGCAGTAAACTCATAATATGGCGGCGTATTGAGTGGATGCAAGAAGGGTCGCGGAGGGTCGGAGCCCGGCGCCTTACATTCCCGTTAGGGCGACCCTTCCACGGGTCGCCATATGCGGGGGCGTGGACATGAGGGACGGAGGTCAGAGAAGGACGCTTGCGTTTGGTCTTGCGCCGGAGCCACCCGACATGGTGTCTCGGAGAGCCACAACCCCCGCCAAACGTATCCCTGGGGGGGGTCGCGGTCAGCGGTAGGTTCCGTCGGGGAGAACAGTGGGGAGGTTGTAGCGTGGATTGGTTAGGAGGGCGTGGAGGTCTGGGTCGCAAAGGGCGAATGTGGCCGCAGCGGGGCAACGCCACTCGTCGCCGATCTCTGCAGGACGCCCAGCGTATTCCTGGGCACCAAGGAGGGAGGTCAATCCCCAGTAGAGGTATTCCCCCCCTTGGCAGGCATAGTCGCAGGTGCGGTCGCTGTAGGTGTACCAAGCACGGCGGGGATATCCAAGCCAAGGGATGAGCAAGAACCGCCCCCCACGTGCCCTGTCCATCGCTTGGGTGAGGAGCGAGGGGGCACGAGAATCAAGACCAAATGCCTCGGGATAGGCCTCCACCCATCCGTTGGAGACGAGGTGAAGAACCTCTTCCAACGTCGCGTCAAACCGCCTTGACTCAAGCGAATGGGGAGGACCATAGGGGAGGGTCTCTTCTCCATACAGGTCTTGACCCAGCATCCACCCTCCCTGCTCCAAAGTCTCAATAAGATCCATCTCAAAGAGGCTCTCCATATCCCTCTCTAGAGGCACCATGATGAGGAAAGCGCCTTCGGCGTGGAGGGCATTCATGACTTGGGTGTCGTCGGGAATGCCATCCTCGTCATTGTCCAGCCACTGGGCCAGCACATGGGCGGCGTGTTCTTGTTTGGCGGCGGAGACGCCCTCTGTCGCCACCACGGGAATCCCAAATACCTCCACCACGGTGAAAAACGCTTCTCTGAAGGGAGCGAGACGACCCATGGTGGGAATATCAATCACCTCAAACCCCTCAAAGGGGGGAAGAGGCAAAGTGAAATGATCCGCCATGAACTGAACAAGGGCATCCGCCATCCCTTCAACCAACAACGCCCTCTCGCCATCCGTCCCGCTGAACCTAGGGAACGGGGGGAGTTCTATCTGAACCGATTGAAGCCCCTCTTCGGTGCCAGAGCGATGGCGACGAATGATATACCCCCCCGTGAAATACCGCAAGCCATCAGGATGGGGGTGGGTGAGCGAAGGCACCGCGGGAATCCCCACCTCCTCGAGCCGTGTCCCCAAACTCCGCGGACCGCGATACCAATCTGCACGGGGAAGCTCGTCGTCTGGCTTTGCCAACTCTGAAGCGCTCATGCCATACCCCAACTCTGCCAATCCATGGGAGTGGGCATGGCCATGGATATCCACCAAGAGTGCGCCCCCGCCCCCCGCCTTCACTGCCCCCTCCCCTGCTTCTTCTAAGAAAGCGTGGTATCCTTCCCAATGGGCGACTCGTCCTAGATGGGGGTTCTCGCCTGCGATGCCTGAACCGCTGGATTCTCTTTGTACGTTCATCTCGATGTTTGCGGGATGGATGGATAGTGCCACCACCCAGGGACGATGCCCCGTCCGCTCCTCCAAAGCGTCAGCCAATGCCCAGACAATCTCCCAAGTGTTCCCATCCCTTGGTCTTGTGCCAGGTTCAGGCCAACCTTCGGGGGTGGTTCCCCGCCCGCCATGGGGTGCTGAGAGTATCAAGGGTAGGGTGCCCCGCTCGGTTTCTAAAAAGGTTGTTTCTTGGGAGGAAGAACTATGCCCTTGCAGAGCATAGGAAAGAAGGAGAAGATAGGGAACTGGACCTAGGCTCATCCCTTCATCCTACGGTCTGGAATCACGCCATGGGGTGGAGCTGGTTCTACAGGTTCCCTCCTTCAGCACAAGACGAAGGTCTACTTGGGCGCGCAAGAGGGGCAGTACGAGCGACTACTTTCTGGGGTTGCCCATGCGCCACCCTGAACCGCCCTACCACCAATCTCCCCTCCCCCCCTTCCACCACCCCGAACCAAGGGCAAATGGAGGTGATTGAGCATGGGAGTCCTAGGCGGATGGCAACGGTCGGGCCCTTGAGGCGGGTGAGTTCAAGGAGGGGCTAGGGGGGGTGATGCTGTCGCAGTCGGGCACCCCGCCCTGTTTGTGGGGTTTGAAGGGGATGTTCGCAATGGGCATAGGGGGGTCGGCCAGCATCGCGGCGGGATCCCACACCCACCACATGCCGGCAAGACTGTCCCAATCGGTGGGTGTGGGGTCTCCCTTCTCCAAGAGCCCAGGAAAAGGCGCCATATGCGCAGTCATCCCCACATAGGCTGTGATGCGGCAGAACACGGAGGCGGCATCCATGGGTGGTGGGCCCGATGCGCTCCACGCAGAGCCCATGTGGGGGTTGACAGGCTCTTTCACTTGGAGCACAACGCCGGGGGTGACAGCAGCGAACCAACGCCAGCCAGCGGGAGCCCATTCCCAGTGCAGAACTTCCGAGTAGGCGAGGTTGCTGGGCTCCTTGGAGGTCCATCCCCGATGGAGACCAGTCTCTTGGTCCACCATCGCCCAAGTCCCCGTCGTCCACGTCCAATAAGAGCCAACGGGGGCATCATCAGGTGGCTCTCCCTTCCGGAGTGTGCCCGCATCCCCCAAGACGGGATTCCAGAGATTGATGCTGGCAAACTCCAGACTGGAGGCGAACTCCTCTAGGGTTGCGGGGGAAGGTCTCCAAGAGGAAGCCTCCCTGAACGCAAGGGCCAGTGTTGTCAGGTTGCCTGCCATTCTCTGCGAAGGGATGTCCACTTGGAAGCCCTGTGTCAAGTAAGCCCACGCCGTTTGATGAATGCCGGGGCCAGGCGGTCGCTTGGCGACTTGGCTAGGGCGGAGGCTCTCCCCTTCTGCAAGAGACTGGAATCCCTGCACGCATCCACCCCAACCAACCAAGAGGAGGAGGGGGGTGAAGGAGTTGGGAGGCACGCTGGGACGATTCATCAGTTGAGACAGCACTTCTTGCACGCTTTGCATTGGATGGATCCGCTTCCCGCCACAACCTCCTCCATTCCCACAGGCACATTCGGCACGAGGTCGCTACAGTCATAGAGGCAGCCGAGACAGTTGAACTCCACGATGGTGACCTCTGCCAAGGAAGGAGCATAGGTGGAGCCGTCCCACCGCTTCTTGCAGATCGTGCCGCACTTTTCCGTTGATGCAACGCAGGATTGGGCGTAGGTCACATGGTATATGGGTTGCTCACAAGAACTCTGGATGTCGTTGCAGCACTCAATCATTCCAGCGGGGCTGCGGTTGATCTCTGTCCTCTGGATTCGTTCGCAGGATGAAACGCCCGAACACCACCAACAGAGGTCGTCCCCATCCGCCAAGAGGGCGACTGAAACGACTTGGCCCTCCTCCAAGACAGCTGCGCATCCGGGCATCGGTTCTGTGGGGAAACCAAAAACAGTCACCAAAGGCAGACGCTCCCCAGCCTCTTCCAACCCCAACGAACCCCCCCATACCACCAAAGCCAGTAGCCCAACCAAACTCTTCACGTTCCCGAGTATAGCATAGATGCCCACCAGTTGGCGTGGTGCCGTCCCGTCTAGACCGGGTGAGACCTTGGCGACCGGGGGGGGGCTCTTGATGTGCTATACTCGAATACATGAGGTCTCTGCCCCTGGTCGCCTTCTTGATAGCTGTTTGGATGGTGTCGTTGGGGTCGGCGTGGGCACCACCTTCGTGGACTGGGGTAGAGCCGCCTGTACTCCCTTTGTTAGCGGATGGGAGAGAGGGGGAGGGTCCTTCCATCCCCGACGAGTCCCCAAGGTTTTGCCCCGCTTCAGGGGGGAAAGTAATCGCTACATACGCTGCTGGGGGCAACTGTCCCGATGCGGGTTGCCCGGGGGCTGCTTGCTTTGACTTGGCTTTCAATACTAGGACTGTAACGAACAAGAGCCAACCCTGCTGTGTGGGGTCTGGATCTTGTTTGGGGGATGTCACCATTACGGTTGTTCGCGCCTACTGCGCAGCACCGGTAAACAACTGTTCTGGTGAGGATTGTGTCCCCCGCTCGAGTGAGACATCCTCTTCGGTGGGCAACCTCTTTGAGATTACTTATGAATTTGACTGCGCGGATTGTTGCCAATGTGGACCGGGTTGCCCTGATCCCCCAGCCGTCTGTTGCGCCCTCATAGAAGAGGACCGAACGGATATTGTCCCTACAGCAGTTCAATGTCCCGACTGTGATCTATGTTGTGAATAGGAGGGATGGAATATGACCATGAGAGTGTTTCTTGGTGCGGGCTTGTTCTTTGTGGGCTTGGCGGGGTGTCTGGGTACGAGGGAGAATGCCCAGCCCCTTCAAGATACTGTACCCGCTCCGTCCGTTCTCCAGCGTGAGGATAGAGGGTGGGAATCGACGCCAGGGTCTCTCCTCCCCAGTCTTGAGGAAGAGGGGTGGAGCGACGAGGATCGCCGGGTAGTGGGCAACCTCCATGCCTTGACGATCGCCTTCAACCAAACTTCGAAGTGGGCTCCTTCGCCAGCGTCAATTGATCTCTTTGAGCAGACGCCTGCGTTCAAGGCGATCAACCTGTGGAACCCCTTTCTGGATGAGCCAGGGACACTTCTTCTTGGTCCCCCCATTGACAAGGAGAGGATGGCCTTAGGGAGTTATTCCTCTTGGGCAGAGGGAAAGAAGAGGTACTTCGCAGGGGGAATCCAAAGTGGCGTGGTGGTCGTGGAGGCGGAGCAGCATGCCGACGGCTGGGGGAACGCGGAGACCGAGGGGTATGAGTCTGCCGATTCGAACGAATGGACCCAACCGCTGGCGACGTGCAGACTGATGTCCAAGGTGGCTCTACTGACGACGCCGCAACTTACGAAGGCAGATAAAGGTCCAGCCAGAAGTTTGGACGAACTCAAGACCTACTGGTGGCTTTGGGACCACGCCGCGGTGTTGGAGAGGGCTTCCTTCAGGGAAGAGAGTCTCTCTGTTCACTGGTTGGGGAAAGATCTGTTTGGCATGGTGGATTGCCTTGTGGATGGTGAATCCGTCTGGCAGCACTCCCCTCTCCAGGGAGACAGCATCCTCGCCGATATGGCGACCCTTCCCCCGTTGGATTGGGTCAGGGATCCCTAGCACCCATATCTTCAACCTTTCCTCGCTTGCAGCCTGGATGTTCGTTGGATTGGTTCGGGGGCGTCGGGGCGTTGGAGGTTTCTCTTGCGCAAGACCCCCCACAGCCTCCCAGATGATGAGGAGGGCTAAGACGAAGTTGCCAGCCCCCACAACCAAG
>JACNFQ010000079.1 GCA_014384545.1 bacterium
CAACGACTTTCTCATCTTCCTCGTTCTCAAGGGATTTGTCTGGGTCATCCCGTCGCTCTTCAGAGAGTTCCTCCTCCAGAGAAGGCTTTGAGGGGTCGGGCTCAACGACTTTCTCATCTTCCTCGTTCTCAAGGGATTTGTCTGGGTCATCCCGTCGTTCTCCAGAGAGTTCCTCCTCCAGAGGAGGCTTAGAGGGGTCGTTCTCAACGATCTCTTCAGATGCCTCTTCCATAGAGAGGTCAGGAAAAGAAAGAGAGGTTGATAGAGGGGGGTCAAAGACGCTTTTCTTTCCGCCCTTGGGAGAAAAAGAGGTAAGGGAAAGGTAAAGACCATCTTGGTCAAACCAGAGCAAACCTTCAAGAATGTATGTTGACTCTAGAACAGATTCCCCCCAAAGAGCCGAGAGGGTCTCTTCTAGACGAAAGGGAACGGCGGGATAGGGGGAAGAACTCTCGGGAAGAAGAAGGGCGAGTAGAAGAAACAAGATCGGCATTGTGCTTATCCTATCAAGATGATGGTAGAATCTCCCGTTTGGGAACAAATAATAGAAGTAATGCTCGCATCGTTGAAGCGAGAGGTGAAGGGAAAGGGATTGAATCCGAAATGACCGACCTAGGGGTACGCCCCCGAACAGACCTGTTCCCCCTACTATGACCCGTCCGCGCCCTCTGGTTGCCCTTGTGGGGGCACCGAATGGAGGGAAATCCACCTTGGCGAATCGCCTTTCAGGTAATCGTCGCTCAATAACGGCTCCTGTATCTGGGGTAACGCGTGACGCTGTCCTCCATTGGGTGTCCGAAGGTTATTGGTTGTTGGATACGGGGGGGCAATCTCATGCTCCTTCCACAGAGATGGAAAGAGAAGTAAACGCTTCGGCACAACGGGCAGAAGCACAGGCAGACTGTATCGTGATGGTTTTGGATGGGAAGAGACCTCCTTCCAGTGATGATTTGGATCTACTGACGCGGCTAAGAGCGTCTAACAAACCTCTGGTCGTTGTCTTGAACAAGGCAGATACGCGGGGGGCAGAAGCCGAGGCATTAGCGTGGGCGGGACATCTTCCTGGTGAAATCCTCCCTCTTTCTGCTGAAAGCACACGGGGTGTGAGTCGATTGAGAAGTGCCATCCAAAGAGAGATTAGGGATGTAGCTAGTGTGGGTCCTGAGGATCTCCCTTTGGTGGGTATCTTTGGGAGACCAGGAATGGGAAAATCCACCCTATTTAACCGTCTCTTGGGAGAGACTTTATCCGTTGTCGCAGTGGGTGAAGGTCCTACAACGAGGGATGTCGTTGAAGCGTTTTGGATCGAAGAGGGGTTTCGCCTCTTGGATACAGGGGGATTGCCGAAGAAACGACCCAAGGAAGATATGGCATGGTACGCGCGCCGGCGCACATTGGGAGCGATTGGTGCTGTTGCCCTAGGTATGGTCTTAGTAGATCCTTCAGAAGGGCTTACGAAAGGCGACCGTGCTGTGATTGGATTGTTGGAAGAAGCCGGTGCGGGTGTGATGCTCCTTTCAGGAAAGTCAGATTTGGGTGGAGATCGAGTGAAACCACCTAAGTTCTTTGACCATCTACCGGTCTTTGAAGTTTCGGGATTGACGGGTGAAGGAGTAGAGGCGTTAGCACCTGCTTTGAAAGCACTAAAAGAGAGACGAGCGACTTTGATACCGACCCATGATTTGACCGAAGCCCTTAGAGAGGGAGCAGAGGCGTGGCCTCAGACTGGGCGGTATGCAAACCGTCTCTTTTATGCCACACAAGTAGGGATTGATCCTCCCACCATTCAGGCTTTTCTAGCCCACCCAGAGAGGGCAAGAAAAGGTGAGTTGAGGCCTTTGGAGAATGCTGTCCGTAGGGCGGTACCACTTGAGGGAGTTCCGATGCGGTTCGTCCTAAAGTCAAGAAGAAGTTATCAACCCAAAAAAGGATCAAGAAAAAAAGAGGAGAGTGAATTGAGATGAAAATAAATAGATGTGCACGGGATGCCCGTGGAGAGAAGAGATTTGAGATGGAATACGATGGGAAACCTCTCGTTGTAGAGACGGGAAGGCTGGCGCCTCAAGCAGGCGCTTCGGTCTTGATAAGTCATGGTGGGCAAGTCGTCCATGTAGCAGCAACGATGGGGGGAGAAAAGCCCCATTTGGGGTTCTTCCCCTTGACTGTGGATTATGAGGAAAAGCACTACGCTATTGGAAAGATTCCTGGTAGTTTCTTTCGTCGAGAAGGACGCCCTACCGAGCGTGCTGTCTTGGCCTGTCGGCTGATTGACCGTTCGATTCGCCCTCTTTTCCCCGACCACATGCGTCGAGAGGTTCAGATTGTGGCAACACCCTTCCTAACCCCCCAAGAGAGCAACCCTTCGTGGTTGGCGATGTTGGGGACAGCGATCGCTTTGGAGATCAGCAATATTCCTTTCCCAAGTGGTCTTGTCCCTATTCGACTCGGGAGGAAGGAGGGCGAGGTGATAAAGAACCCTCAGTACGCTGATGGTGGTATTGAGGGTGATATTGACCTTTTTATTGCTTACAACAACGACCATGTGATGATGATTGAGTGCCAAGGTGCAGAGATCACAGACGAGGAGTTCTTGGAGATCGAGAAGATTGGACATGAGAGATCTCGTCCTCTGTTGACATTTATCGCCAAGATCAAAGCGGCTGTAGGTAAAGAAAAGAGTGTTATTCCACCACCTAAAGCGATCGAATCCCTCCTTCCTGCCGATGTATTGGATGAACTATCTGCTCGTTACAAAGAGGCTTATGTCAGTGATATCTCAAAAGGGGAGTTCCAGACAACGTGGTGGGATTTGGTGGAGAACACTGTAAAGAAGGTGGCGGATGATGACAGCGAAAAAGCGTCAACGATTCGTAGCGAGTTGCGCGGGTATGAAAAGAAGTGGGTGCGCCATTTCGTTTTGGGAGAGGGCGTTCGTCGAGGAGGACGAGCGGCAGAAGATGTTCGTCTTATTGACGCCCAAAAAGGATTGGTTGAAGGCCAACACGGTAGTTCTCTCTTCCAGCGGGGAGGGACACAAGTCGTCTCATTCTTGACCTTAGGGGCGCCGGGTGATAAGCAGCGTATTGACGACCTCTCACCTATTGACGAGAAACGGTTTATGCATCACTATAACTTTCCTCCCTATTCGGTGGGAGAAGCACGCTTTATGCGTGGTCCGGGTCGACGGGAGATTGGTCATGGAGCGTTGGTTGCAAAGGCGTTGGGTCCCGTCTTGCCTTCCGAAGAGAACTTTCCCTACACGATTCGAGTGGTGTCTGAGTGTATTGCCTCAAATGGTTCTACTTCGATGGGTGCTACCTGTGCTACCACGATCGCATTGATGGATGGAGGTGTTCCTCTCAAGGCTCCTGTTGCGGGTATCTCCATTGGATTGATGACAGACGATACCCAAGCCGTTCTCTTGAATGATATTGAAGGTATTGAAGATTTCTTCGGTGAGATGGATTTCAAGGTGGCGGGAACGACGAAAGGAATCACTGCGATTCAAGTCGATGTCAAGGGTGGTGGTATTTGTCGCGACCTTTTACCCCAGATACTCTCACAAGCAAAAGATGTACGACTCGGTCTCATTGAGATTATTGAGGATGAAATGGAGGGAGATGTCAAGATGTCTCCGTATGCTCCTCGCATCGTCCGAAAGGAGATCCAAAAGGACCAAATCTCTACGATTATTGGACCAGGTGGAAAGATGATTCGAGGCATTCAAGCCGACTGTGGTGTGCAAGTTGATGTAGATGAGGATGTGGAGCGAGGCGTGGGCATTGTCCATGTGACAGCACCTGATGAAGCGTCGATGAACACCGCTGTAGACCGTATCAACGCGTTGTTCCGAAAAGCTGAAGCGGGGGAGACTTACACGGGTCCAATCACTTCGATAAGAGAGTTCGGGCTCTTCGTCCGTCTCTTCGGTTCTACAGATGGTCTTGTTCATATTTCCGAGGTGGACAAGCAGGGTCGTGGTCGCTTGAGCGAAAGGGACTTGAAAGAGATGTACTCGGAGGGTGACGAGATTACCGTCTTTGTAAAGGAAATCCGTAGGGATGGCAAGGTCAGTTTGACCATGCCTAAGAAAAGAGACTAACGATTGATGCGGGTCGTGGTCCTTATTTCGGGACGCGGCTCCAACCTTGGAGCCCTTCTCCGTGCGATGGAGAGGGGTCGCTTGGCTCCTGCCAAGATAGTAGGGGTGGGGAGTGACAAGGAGAGTGCTGCGGGATTAGAAAGGGCTCGACAGGCTGAGATTGATACTCAGGTCTTTCCCCGCGATTGGGTTAGGGGGTTGGAGGGTTTCTTGGATCGCCTTCGTCCAGATTTGGTCTGTTTGGCTGGATTCATGAGGATTCTTCCCCCCTCAATCATTGAGAAAATGGAGGGGCGTATCTTGAACATTCATCCCAGTTTACTACCCGCCTTTCCAGGGCTACAAGTCCATCAGCGCGTCTTGGACGCCGGAATGGAGATCTCGGGGTGTACTGTCCATTGGGTAGACGAAGGCGTGGATACCGGTTCTGTGGTGGGTCAGATAATGGTCGCCGTAAAAGAAGAGGATACAGCTCAGAGTTTGGGAGCTCGGGTGTTGGAGGCAGAGCATCGTCTTTATCCCCGTATCGTCCAAACGATAGCAAGCGAATTCAAAGGAGAGAAGAATGAATAACGAAGCAGAAGTACTGAAAAGTCTCGGTTTGGGAGAGAAGAACCCAGGGGTCTATCTTGGGTATTGGAAGGAAGGAGGGGGAAAGAGCGTTCTGTCTGTGAATCCCGCAACGGGAAAGCGGTTGGGCACAGTGGGGAGTGCTACGGCTGACGAATACGAAGAAGTCTCAAAGGCGGCGCACAAAGCTTTTGAGCGATGGCGGGTGGTACCTGGACCCCAGAGAGGAGCGCTCGTTCGCGAGATAGGCAACAGACTTCGCGAAAAGAAGGAAGCGTTAGGTGCGTTGGTGGCTATGGAGATGGGGAAGATCAAAGCGGAGGGCGAGGGAGAGGTTCAGGAGATGATTGATATGGCAGATTACGCCGTCGGTCTTTCACGCCAACTTTTCGGTCTGACCATCCAAAGCGAGCGCCCCGGACACCGCTTGATGGAGCAGTGGCACCCATTAGGTACAGTAGGCATCATTACAGCGTTCAACTTTCCTGTGGCGGTTTGGGCATGGAACGCTTTTGTCGCTTTCGTTTGTGGTGATAGTGTCATTTGGAAGCCTTCATCAAAGACACCCTTGAGCGCAGTGGCGGTAACGCGGCTAGCCGCAGAAGGGTTAGAGCCCCCGGGCTTTGGGGCTTTGGCGGGGGTGGGCGGGGGGGGGCGGAAAAGGGGGGGGGGGGCCTTGGGTGCTGGTCCACGCGGCCCGGTTGGTAGCGCGACAGGGTTGGTAGGGGTGGGTCGGCCACTCGCCGGGGGGGGCCGGCAACGGTTGGGACGTACAATTCTTGAATTGGGTGGAAACAATGGTATTTCTGTGATGCCAAGTGCAGATCTTGATATGGCAGTTCGGGCTATTCTTTTTGGAGCCGTAGGTACGGCGGGTCAACGATGTACATCAACCCGAAGACTCTTTCTCCATGCCGAAATCGCTAAAGAGGTGAAAGGGGCATTGGTTAAAGCGTACGGTCAAGTAACGATTGGGAATCCACTGGATGAAAAGACCTTGATGGGTCCTCTTGTAGATGCGGGGGCAGTTAGGGATTACTTAGATGCGTTAGAACGAATCAAAAGAGAAGGGGGGACGATACTTTGTGGGGGGCATGTGGTTGAAGGGCCAGGGTTTTTCGTTGAGCCCACGTTGATTGAAGTAGACCACCACATCCCCATGATGTCCGAAGAAGTCTTTGCTCCAATCCTTTACCTACAGGTTGTAGATAGCTTGGAAGAGGCAATCGCCTTGAACAATGGGGTGCCACAAGGGCTCTCCTCCTCTCTCTTTTCTAGGGATTACCTTGAAGCTGAGCGGTTCTTGTCGGCGACGGGTTCTGATTGCGGATTAGCGAACCTAAATGCAGGGACATCAGGGGCAGAGATTGGGGGTGCTTTTGGGGGTGAAAAGGAGACAGGTGGAGGGCGTGAGGCAGGGTCGGATTCTTGGAAAGCCTATATGCGCAGGCAGACCAACACCATCAACTATTCTGATGAGTTGCCTCTTTCCCAAGGAATCTCCTTTGGATAACCATATAATGGACCCTCCTAGGGAGGAAAGATAATGAAACGATTAGCAGTGATTTTCTTAGCGGGTTTGGCTCTGATGAGTACAGGGTGTAAGTTCAAGTTTGTCAAGGGTTCTATTTCGGGAACTCTTTTCATTGTGCGTAATGACCAAGAGTACAAAGGTTCTTATTACGGCATTCAGGTCGTAGACGAAGAGGGTGCCGTTTTAGGTTTTACTCAAACGGGGACAAACGGGTTTTTCCGGTTTGAAGTTCAAGGTCCCACAGGTGAGTTTATTCCTCTAAAGATGCCTTGGGGCGACTACACACTCAATGTTTTTGCTCCTACAATGGGGAATGCAGGTGGTGGCGAAGAAGCTACTCCTGTTTACTCTGAAAAAGTCACGCTACGGAAGGGCGCACTCCAAGTTCGTGTTTTCATGGATTGGGAAGACATCAAACCGGCCAACAGGTAGTAGATAACGTTGGCAGGCTTCGGAGATTTTCTCCAATCATTTCTTAGATCACTATCTAGGATTTTTCCTTGGACACAAGGTGGTGGTGGAGAGAGGTTTCTTGCTATTGACTTGGGCACCCGAAACATCTTGATGCATGAGCATGGGGCGGGTCGCATTACAGATGAACCCAGTGTTGTTGCCGTTGAAAGAGAGGGATTTCGAGATGGTCGTGCCGTGGTCGTCGCTGCTGGAAAAGATGCCGAAGCGAAGTTAGATCGTGTAGGGAGCAACATTATTGCGGAGAGACCTCTCAAAGATGGGACGATTGAAGATCCCGACTTGGTTGAGGCGATGTTGCGGTATTTCCTAGAAAAAGGCGGTGGTCCTAAAAGGTATACCGTGGCGATGATTGGGGTTCCTGTTTCTACCACTTTGGGAGAACGGCGCATTTACGAGCAGGTATGTGAAAAGGCTGGTATTGATGAGGTCTTTCTTGAAGATGAGGTTCGGGCGGCAGCAAAGGGTGCGGGATTGAAGGTGGGTAGACCTCAAGGACATATGGTCGTTGATATCGGTGGTGGTACTACGGATGTGGCGGTCATTTCACATAACTCCATCATTGAGAAGGCGAGCAATACGACTGCTGGTGATGCGATGGATAAGGCGATCCAGCGGTATATTCGCAACAACAAGGATATCGATATCTCTATTGGTCAAGCCGAGACCATCAAGAAGGCTATGGGGTCTGCGATTCCTGTACCCGACCGCAGTCCCATGAAGGTGACCGGTCAGCACCGTATCCAACGCCGACCCGCTGAGGCTGAGGTAAACCAAGAAGATATTAGACAAGCATTGAAGGCACCCGTTGATAAAATCGTCCATCTCATTATGTCGCTTCTAGAGCGAACCCCTCCTGCATTGGCTGAAGATGTCTACAAGGACGGTATTCTCCTTGTGGGAGGTGGTTCTATATTAGAAGGGTTGGATAAGCGCATTGAAGAGACCACCAAACTCCCGGTTCGCTTGTGTGAGGATCCCCAAAACGCCGTTATCAAAGGGTTAGAGATGTTCGTTGACCAGATGGTTCGTGACCGAGAGGGATAATCTCCCTCCTTGCAACGAAAGAAAACGATATCTCGTAACCGCAGGTCGCCTTGGGGTGTCTTGGGCATTCTCCTCTTCATTATCTTGAGTGCCGGACCTTTCCCTGTCTTACTCACCACACTAGATCCAATCGGTGCTCTCAAGTGGAGGGGGGCAGAGGGGTGCCTCCCCGATACTCCCTGTGGAATCGCTAGACCACTCTTGCTTCGAGGGGGGGCGGATGGGGGTGGACTCTATTGGCACCAAGAGAGCTTAGAGCGTGGAACTCGGGTATTGGCACTCTCCGAATCGGGGCAAGCCGTTGGGGTGGGAACGGGATGGGGGGGGCATTTGGCTCATTTAGAAGGGATGGGAAGTCAAAAGGTCAAGTTAGCGGTTGAGTCACCCACAGGGTACTCTGCAGTTTGGGCGGGA
>JACNFQ010000008.1 GCA_014384545.1 bacterium
TTATGCAGATCTACCACCCTCAGGCCCCACAGCACCTACTCCACCAGAACCCCCCGAATTAAACACACAACGCCACGCGAACACCGCCAGCCAACCCAAAGAGACAACCTCCACTCAAGACCCCACGGCCGGCGTTCCCCAAACCCTGACAGACCCCTTTAACGCCTTGATACCCATCATTCCCCGAACGATCCACCAAAATACCCAGACCATTGGCATTTCCCGAACCCTGTGCCAACCCTGCCCCAGAGTAATAGTCATTCCCACCCCAATCATGTAAGAACCCCACAGCGAGATCATGCCCGCCACCCTGCCCCACACCATCTAGCAAGGCGTAGGTATCATCCCCTCCTTCATCAACTAAGTATCCCGCAGCTAAGTGGATTCCTGCCCCCTGTCCGTAGATGTGACAACTGTACGCATCATGCCCCCCCTCGTCCCACAACAGACCCACTCCATACCAATAACCCGCCCCCTGGCAATAGACCTCTGCTAAGTAGCGGTCGTTTCCGGCACTATCCCTAAGGATACCGATGCCCCCCCCATACCCTTCATACCTCATCCCCAAACCAAATCCCTGGCTTAAGGATTGGTATCTATCGCTGTAAAGGGGTTCATGCAGAAACGTCCCCATCGCATAATAGATGTCGTTTCCATCCTTGTCCCACAACGTACCCTCACCAGCTGTCCACCCAAATCCCTGAGCCATACGCCCCGCACGATAACTATCATTTCCGTCTTCATCTAACAATCTGCCCCATCCCACCAAGGCAGCACCTTGGGTCAGTTCAATGCCGATATACTCATCATTCCCTTCCCCATCCCAAAGCAATCCAACACCGCCCATCCCCACCCCCCAAGACCCCCTACCCCCAATATACCGGTCATTCCCTTCCCAATCCAAGAGAATCCCAAATCCCAGAATACCACTCCCTGCCCCTGGCCACGCACCTGTTTTATAGATATCATCACCCCCCCTATCCACCACCACCTGCACACGCCATGGTCCACTTTCCAAGAGATAGGTATCATCTCCACCCGGGTCGATGATAAGAGCGAAATCCCCCTCCCAAAGATCGTCTTCCATACGCCCAATCCCCATACGACCAAACTCCGTTTCGTAGACACCGGGCAAGGGGAGCCCATCCAATCCTCCAGAAGCGACTGCGGCGCGCCACAAGATACGCCCTTCTTCTGCAAAAGGAGGCGTGGAAAAATTACGATAATCTTCCTCACCACTACGTCCCTCCCAAACCGACATGAGAAGCGCTACAAATCGCCCTTCTCTCCCCTCTTCACCCGCCAGAATAGCTCGGGCACTCTCTTCGAGTTCTTTCCGATCTTGAATGCTCATCCCCCCCTTTATCTCATCCAAGAACAGTCTCGCTTCACCAATAGCTTGAAGTAAAGGAGAGTGCCAAGAACTCAAACCCTCTCTATTGGGTGAAACTCCCTTCTCTTCATGCCACGCATTGGCTGGGAATGAGTCTCCCCAAACCGTTTCAGCCTTGCTCAGCAAATCAGGGAGAGTCTGAATGGGATTGCCCAACGCTTGGCGCGCCCACCCACTTTGATAACTCGCTTCTGTCCACGCCTTCTCCCATCCCCATTCCTCAACTGGTAGCCCCACCGCTTCTCCTAATGCGTCAAGCCCCGCTCGCTCCACTCCCGTAAAATGAAATCGTGGAAGCTGTGACTCGCAATCAAAGGTGGAAAGAGGCGCCCCCTCTAGAGAGAGGAACAGCAAAGCAAGGACTACCCGCATGTTCCAAATAGAAAAGCTAGAACGATCCAGGGCCAACAGCCGCAACAACCCGAGCCCCCCCTCTCCTCCACCACGCGGTGCTCGTGGATGACACGAATCGTACGACCCTTCTCGTCCACATAATCCTCTACCACCTCACCTTCCGCATACCCCTTTTTGGGCGGTTCTGGCGCTCTCTTAGAGGGAATTGTCATACCTTAGTAACACTCAAAACCGTCTAATACTACCAATAAGACTCTTGACGCTCTTTGTAAAAGGCGACAGTTTTCGCCAATCCCTCTTGCAACCCGACTATAGGTTCCCAAGACAATAACGCCCGAGCATCTGAATCCTCTGATACGAAATCCCCCACCTCAATCGCTTTCCGATCCGATGGCCATGGAATCGTCGTCACTCTTCCCTTCCCTGCCGCCCCTACAACTTCCTCCGCCATTTTGCGAAAGGAGACCCTAACTGGAGCTCCCAGATTAAGGATTCGCCCATTCATCACATCTGCACCTGCACGTACAGCCGCAGAAAAAGCTCGCACAATATCCTCAATGTAAGCGTATTCTCTAAGTTGGCTCCCCGTTCCATAAACGGTCAACTCTCTATCGTCCATCGCTAACCTCAGAAACCAGTTCAAGATGCCCCACTTCCCATGCTTCATCTGATGGCGTGGACCATAGGCATTCGTAAACCGAAGCGAACAAGCGCGCAATCTCCCTGTTCGAGATAAGACCATCCCATACTGCTCGCCCGCTGTCTTGTTGACGCCATAAATGTCGGTGGGATAGAGTGCACTTTCAGGTGTTGCTGGTGGATGGGGAACGATCCCATACTGCCCCCTTGTCCCCCCGTAAACGAAGAGTGCTTCTGGGGCATGCTCTTCCACCGCCCACAGCAAGCGCAAAGTACCTAGAGCATTCTGTTCAAGATCGTAAATGGGGTCAACCATTGAATCAACATGGCTGACATGCCCTGCCAAATGAACGACAGCATCTACACCCTTTAGGAAGGAACTGTACTCTTGTGGGGCTAAGATGTTTGCCTTGAGAACCTCGCCGCGAAATCCTTCCAGATTCATTTGATTCGCTCCCGAACCCTCTACAAAACCATCAATGACACCAACCTCTTCACCCCGTCTCACTAGGTGGTGCACCAAGTTGCTCCCCACAAATCCAGCACCTCCAGTAACGATGATGCGCATCAGTCCGGAACACCAAGGCAGGAGCGATCACCAAGGACGAGGCGCATCGAACTGTCCATGCTACCCTGTACCGAACAGCCCTCACCAATCAAGGAATCCACCAGGGGGTGGGTAAGTGCCGCCAAGACACAGTGGTCCATCACGATGCTCCCGGTGATTTCAACGGTCTGCAACCGACACCCCTGACCGATTGCAGTACCTGGACCCAAAGAGCACCCCCGAACCACCGCGCCTGCCCCCACAAAGACGGGTCCATCCACGACCGAATCTTCCAGTAATGCTCCTTCTCCCAAATGGAGAATACCATTCGTCCGACCCCCACGAATCTCCCCACCACGAAAATCCTCTAACCCTTCCAATAGAAGTCTGTTCGCTTCAACGATATCTTCGGGCTGACCTGTATCCTTCCACCACCCGTCCACCCGCATATGCCCCACTTCTTTCCCTCTATCCATCAACCCCTGTAGTGCATCCGTAATCTCAAACTCTCCTCTACCAGAAGGTTCAAGATGTGCTATCACCTCATGGACAGAGGGACGGAAGAAATAGATGCCGACCAACGCCAAGTTGCTAGGGGGGATCTTAGGCTTCTCAACCAATCCAGAGAGTCTCTCTCCTTTGAAGGCAGCGACACCAAACTGCTCGGGGTGGTCTACTTTGCTCAGGAGAACCATCGCTTCAGGCTTTTCCCGTTCAAATGCCTCACGGTACCTAGAGACGCCCCCCTTGAGAACATTGTCCCCTAGGAACATCAAGAAGTCATCCGAACCTAGTGCTGTTCTTGCGGTAGAAACGGCATGAGCCAGCCCCTTAGGATGGGTCTGCTCCACATAGGTAATCTCCATCCCTTGCCAAGACATGCCACATGCCTCCCGTATAAGACCCCCTGTTTGTGGAGAGATAATCATGATCGTTTCGCTGATCCCAGCGATCCTCAAATCATCCAAAATGTGGTGGAGAATCGGTCTCCCAGCTACAGGCAATAACTGTTTGGCGCGGGTATTCGTCAAAGGGCGCAGTCGTGTCCCCTTCCCCCCCGCCAAGACAAGCCCTTTCATCGCTTCAAGGAATCCTGTCCACGAAATCTAGAAAATCGGACTAAGAAGGACGCCCCAGCGTCTCAAAAAGTTCGATTTCCTCATCATCCTCTTCATAACTAAAGTGGCTGTTCATCCCGATTTGGAGATAGAGAGTCAACATCGTTTCATCAGTTCGGTTCCCACCGGGCTGCACCCCAAATTCGGTCAAAGATATTGCTCCCAAACCCAACCAAATGGGATCTATTGGAGAGAGTTGGTAGGCGAACCCCCCCCCGATACCGATATCCCCTGTAACGACAGAGGAAGTCGTTCCCTCTGCCCAGAAACGGAAGCGGTCCGAAAACCAAACCGTCAGATTGCCAAATCCCGCGACATCTTGAGAGCCCGTCTCATCATCCACATAGGAGACTCCCAAGTTGAAATCTCCGTGAGAAAAAGGCATCTGGAAAACAGCGTATGGTACAAATCCTGTCTCTTGGTTGCCCTGAGCCGAAGTGATAGAGATCGCTCCGCCGATGACCAAAGGGGTATCATCCCCTGCTACATTCCATTTCAAACCAAAATGATGAAGGTCGTCCCCTCCCATCTCCCACAAAGACCACCCTAACTCTAGATTCCCCCCCATCCCAAATGCCAAACCACCAGCATAAAGGTCGTCTCCCTCCGAAGCTGTCAACGCTCCAAAGAGCTGTACGTTCTCTTCAGGGTCCTGCTGGAGGAGGAATCCAAGATGGACTTCTCCATCTCTAGCAATCTCGGCAGTCGGTGTCAGGAAATAACCTGTACCCCCATAGTTCCCCGCAGAAAACGCAGGGAGGGCAGATAGTGCCATAGGCACCCCAATTAGGAATAATAGTATCAGTTTTTTCATTGCAAAGCCCTTTTTGGGCGATCTCCTTGGGAATCAATCCGTGGATTATAGTTGACACCACCCCTATGGAGCCCCGCAGCAGCAATGCCAACGAGCAATGAGAGACCCACAACGCTAGAACCACCCAAAGAAAGAGGCACCAAGGGAAACCCTGTAGCCGGAACCAAGGCTAGGACGACAGCGATATTCAAGACTGAATGAACCCCCAAGTAAGAGGCAAGCCCCCACAACATATGTCTTGCACCCCCCTCAGAAAGCGTTGAGCCCTCTGCGAGTGTAGAAAGAACAGCCCACATAAAGAGCAGAATGACCACGAGAGAACCCACAAACCCTGTGGTACGCCCCACCACAGCAAAGACGAAGTCGTTTTCTTGTTCGGGCAACCACTCCAGCTCGTGGCGAACATCAGAACGGAATCCCGACCCTGTCCATCCCCCAGCCCCCATCTGTAAATGCGCTTGTCTAATCTGCCAGTTGGCGCCCTTTTCATCTTTTTCTTGAGCAAAGAAGTTCTCCACACGCTCAATCTGGTGGGGTTTCAAGAGAGGCTTTACGATCGGCACAATGCGGGGACCTAGTGCGAAGAGTATTCCCACGCATAGAAGCGGGATTCCCGCTGTCAAGACTTTGGGCACCCGAGATGCTAGGAACTGAACCCACGTTGTCCCTGCCATCACAATCGCTGTGCCCAAATCGGGCTGAATCGCCACAAGGAGTATCACTACCCCCGACACTAAGAAAGCCCATGCCCCCCCTGCCAAAGGGCCAAACCCTCGTCCTTGTTGGGCTCCGAATAAGAGAGCCAAAACAAAGATCAACCCCACCTTTGCAATCTCCGAGGGCTGAATACTCAATGGTCCAAGACGAATCCAAGAATGAACGCCCCGAACAGCGGGAAGCGCAAAGACGGCAAGTAGCCCCAAGAAAGAGAGTGCCCCCACAATCGTCGCTACCACCCATGCTCGCTTTCCCTCCAATCTTGATAACCAGATAGCGAGAACAACCCCTACCACCGCAATCCCCCCTTGCCGGATTCCCGCAGCGCCTCCGTCAGATAGGAAGAGTTGAATCCCCACGCCAGCCACCACCAAGAAGAGAATCGGAATAAAGGGCCAAAAGAACCGATTCCTCAAAGTGCAACAGCAACCAAGAGTTCACGGAAGGTCTGTGGGTTGAGGCTGGCACCCCCCACCAAGACGCCCCCCAACTCCCCACTCTGGAAATAACGCTCCACATTGGTGGGATTGACCGACCCCCCATAGAGGACAGTGAGAGGTCGGCGGGCAAACTCTTGAATCATCAATACCGCTTCTGTCGCCTCTTTGGGACCCGCCGCCTTGCCCGAACCGATCGCCCAAACAGGTTCATAGGCGACTGATAGCCTTTGGTGGGCTAGGTCCTCTTCTTTTAAGGCGCCCAACTGGCGTCTCAATACCCTATCGGTAAGCCCTCTCTCTCTATCCTCCATTCGCTCTCCCACACAGAACATCACATTGAGTCCTGCTCTAAGGAGCCCCGATACACGCTCTGCTGCAAGGGCATCACATTCTCCAAAAAGCTCTCTCCTTTCGCTATGCCCCGCCAACCCCCACGACGCTCCTGCTTCTTTCGCCATCGCCGCCGATATCTCTCCTGTAAACGCTCCACAAACCTCAGGATGCGCATTTTGGACACCCACACCGACCGTTGAGGGCACCGTGGCAACGAGATGCTCCAATGCAAGAGCCGTAGGAAAAAGGAGTGCACGGACACCTTCTGGTAGACCCGCTCTTGATAGGTCTTGCCCAAAGGCTCTGGCTTCTTCTGGTGACTTATTCATCTTCCAGTTTCCTGCTACAAGCCTCATTCCAATACCTCCAATCCCGGTAGATTCTCTCCAGCGATATATGCTAATGTCGCCCCACCACCCAGAGATTCAAATGAAAACGCTCCCTTGACGCCAGCCTCCTCAAGTGATGCTAATGTCTCGCCGCCACCAGCCACCACATAACCGTCCCACTTAGAGAGTAGGCTGGCGAGGGAAAGAGTGCCCCGTTCCGCTCCCGGAATCTCAAAAGCGCCAAAGGCACCATTCCAAAAAACCGTTGCTGCCTCTCTGAGTGCCATTGTCATCCTTCCCACCTCTCGGGCAGGAATGTCCATAATAGCCTCCTCCTCCTTTACATCGTTCACCGCCACCGTTCGAAACTCCTTTCCTTTCACGACGACTTCTTCAGGAAGAATAACGGGGGGAGCATCCCCCCTACCCTCCTGACCCAGATAGTTCTTTGCCCATGTGAGAGAGTTGTGGTCCACAAGACTTGTTCCGACCTCGATACCCTTAGCCAAGAGAAAAGTATTCGCAATGCCCCCCCCCACGACAAAACCTTCTACGCGAGGACGTAATGCATCCATCAAGGGTAATTTGGTAGAGAGCTTTGCCCCCCCCATCACCACCCAAAAAGGACGTTTTGGTCCCTCTCGTAATGGCAACAAACCTTCCAATTCTCTCCTGAGTAGAGGTCCAGAAACCGAAGGCAATAACCGACCGATTCCTGAAACGGAAGCGTGGGGGCGATGAGCGACTGAAAAGGCATCAAGAATGAAGGAATCCCCCAACTTTGCCCAAGCCTGAGCCAAAGCACAATCGCCTTGGGTTTCTCCCGGCAAGAACCGACAATTCTCCAAGAGAGTCATTACCCCCGCTTGTGGTTTTGTCCCAATTCCCAAGGGACTTTCGCAGAAAGAGACGGGGCGGTCTGTATGGAATGCTAGCCTCTTTGCAAGAGGTGCCAGCGACAAAGAGGGGACGACCCTCCCCCCCGGTTTTCCCCAGTGGGAAAGGAGAATCGGTCTCGCTTGTTCATCGACCAAAGCCCTCATGGTGGGGGCGACTTCACACAGACGACGCTCGTCGCCCAAAACCCCGTCCTTTACAGGTATGTTGAGGTCAAGTCGAACGATGACAGTCTTGCCCCTGAAGGGCTTAGCCCACTCCTTGAGTTTGCTCACCCCATATGACGGGCAAGGTCAACCACGCGGGAAGCATACCCAAACTCGTGGTCATACCACGCCAAAACGTTGACCAGCTCTCCCTTGACCCCCGTCGACCTACCCTCCCCAGTCCC
>JACNFQ010000032.1 GCA_014384545.1 bacterium
TCTTGCGAGGGCGGTACCACCTCTTTGTCCAATCTGTTCGTGGCGGGAAACCGATTCAACTCACAGAGGGAGCTTGGAGTGTTGGCTCGTTTTCGTTCCTTCCTGATGGACGAATCCTCTATTCGGCAACGCCACACCCTGAAGATGACTTTAGTCAGGTGATGGAAAGTGATCTATTTGAAGTCTCCCCCGATGGGGGAAAGTCCAAGAGGATTACGAAGTTCAACGGTACTCTTGACCAAGTAAGCGCATGGAGCAAGGACCGCCTCGTCGCTTTGGGAAGTGACTTGGCAAAGAGTTGGGCGTCTCCCCAGTCGCTGTGGTGGGTTGAACGAAAAGGTGGAAAAACAGAGAGAATCGCCCCTGATTGGGATCGATCCATCACAGACTCTATGAACTGTGATTGCCGCTTTCCTTCTCGCAATCATGCTCCTTGGATTTCACCAGACAAGAAGACGACGATCGTGGGCGTCACAGCGGGCTCTTCGGTTCGGTTGGCAAAGGTGGGGTTAGAGGATAGCAAGGTTGAAATGGTTACGCCTTCTGACTGCTCGGTGTTGGGTTGGCACACCACACCAGATGGTTCTCTGCGGGCAGAGATTCGTTCTTCAATGAACACCTTCCCCGAACTGTGGTTTACAACACCTGAAGGCTCCTTTAAAGCGACGCGTCATAACGACACTCTTATGGCGTCCAAACGCATCCTAAAGCCCGTCAATCTCTCCTTCAAGGCAAGTGATGGAAAAACGGTTGAAGCGTGGTTGGTTTTGCCTCGTAGACGCCAACGAAAACCCGCACCTCTTATTCTGGCGATCCATGGTGGCCCCAAGACTGTGTATGGACATGCAATGATGATGGAGTTTCAGATGTTGGCGGGAGCAGGATATGGTGTCCTTTTCTTGAATCCTAGAGGCTCGGATGGTTACGGAACCGATTGGGCTCATGCGGTCTTTGGAGCTTATGGCGAGCGAGATTATCAAGACCTCATGGAGGGCGTAGACCATGCCTTGGCGGGAGGGTGGAACCTTGACGCCCATCGATTGGGTGTTCAGGGAGGGTCTTACGGGGGCTTTATGACCAACTGGATTGTGGGTCATACCAACCGATTCAAGGCTGCTGTGACGCAACGGGGTATTTCAGATTTTTCTTCCTTTTATGGCACGAGTGATATCGGGTTCTTCTTTGGACCAGAACAGATTGGGGGGACACCTTGGGAGAACCCCGAACGGTACAGCGAGAAAAGCCCTTTGACCCATATGGTAGATGTCAAAGCGGCTACCCTAATCATCCATAGTGAAAACGACCTACGCTGTCCCATAGGACAGGCAGACCAACTTTATGCCCAGCTCAGAATCCAAGGCTCTACCGTTCAGATGGCACGATTTCCTGAAGAGACCCACGAACTTTCTCGAACAGGCTCTCCCAACAGAAAGATGGAGAGGTTGCGCCTCTTGCTGGGCTGGTTTAGGAAGCACCTATGAACCTTCTTTTGAATGGACAGCCCCATACTTTTCAAGGAGAGACGGTTGATGAACTCCTCCTGAGTCTAAGCCTATCTCCTGATGGCGTCGCCATCGCGGTGAACCGAACGATTATCCCGCGATCAGATCTTGGATTGGCTCGACTAAGTCCTGATGACCATGTAGAAATTGTCAAGGCGTCTCCGGGGGGATAATGTTGAGAATCGGAGATACCCAATTGGAATCCCGCCTCGTATTGGGGACAGGGAAATACAGTTCGTTCCAACTGATGGAAGAGGCGTTGGAGGCTTCTGAAACTTCTATGGTCACTGTCGCAATCCGTCGGGTCAACCTTGATGCTCCTAAGGGAGAAGGGTTGCTGGATTTTGTGGACCGGGAAAAGTATGTCCTGCTACCCAATACCGCAGGTTGCACTACAGAAGAAGACGCCCTCTTTGTAGCCCGACTCGCTCGTGAAGCTCTGGGGACAGACCTTATCAAGTTAGAAGTGATCGGAGACCCCGATTCTCTGTGGCCAGACCAAGTCGCCACATTATCGGCAGCAGAAGTTCTCCTTTCAGAGGGTTTTACGGTCTTGCCCTACTGCGGACCCGACCCAGTTGTGGCAAAGTCTCTGGAGAGAATGGGGTGCCATGCAGTGATGCCGTTGGCATCCCCGATTGGAAGTGGCTTGGGTATCCAAGACCCTGATACTTTGGCGATTGTAAGGAGAGCTGTTGGTCAGGTCCCCCTTATTGTGGATGCAGGCGTAGGGACAGCTAGTGACGCAGCCAAAGCGATGGAGTTGGGTGCTGACGGTGTTCTGATGAATACCGCTGTTGCTGAAGCGAAAGACCCTGTCTTGATGGCTAGGAGCATGGGCGCAGCGGTCCAGGCAGGGCGGTGGGCGTTTGAGGCGGGGCGGATGGCTAAGAGGGGTTGGGCTGACCCCTCCAGTGGTGTGGAGGGTATTCCAGGAAGTTGAAACTGCCTCGGGTGGTGGGCAGCACCCCAAGTCTGTCCGGACTCGGCACATTTCTCCCGAGAATCAAGAGAGCGGGCCATAAGGGTGTGGGGGTGTTGCAGGGTCGGGACCATTCCCTATCGCCTGAAGACCTATACTTAGCGACCCAGAGAATTCAAGAGACCTGCCCCACCCTACCCCTTCTCTTGAACGGGAGCCCCTCTATCGCTATGGATTTGGGTCTGTGGGGTGTGCACCATCCCGACTTCGCACCGAAGACGGAATGGAGAGAGGGTTGGAACTCCTCTTCACGCCTCGTCTTGACCTTTGCAGCCCACGGCATAGAAGGGATCCGTAGAGGGGAGAGTTGGGGTGCGGATGCCCTGCTCATTTCTCCTGTAATGCCCCCCTCGCCCAAGAGTACAACGATGAAGCCCCGGCGCCCATTAGGTTGGACAGGTCTTGGAGAACTCGTACTGACCACACCCCTGCCCCTCTTCGCACTGGGTGGATTGGGTCGGGGTGATTTGGGTACTGCACGATCCCATGGAGCACATGGTATTGCAGGGATAGGAGCTTTTTTCTAGGAAGAGGAAGGCTGAGGGGGGGCATAGACCCACTGGACCTTCAGTTGGGGGCGTAGACCTGCTTCGTTGATAGTCTGAACCAAAGCGTCCAGGTCTAGAGGGCGATTCTCTCCTTGAACCATCACCAGAACTTCTTTCCCCTCGGCATCCACCGGATGAGGCTCTAGGAGGCGTTGCCCCCACCCCTCAATGCCCCTTTGGAGACGGGCTATAGGGTCGGCTCCCGCCTTAATCAGTTGCCGTAGCGCTTCAACGATTCGGTCACCCTTTGCGAGGCGAAGAACTTTCTTCCTCCCTTCAATTTCGGCAAGGAGAATGCCCTGTTCCACCAAAGAGCGCACTTCTCGTGAGACATTCGTACTGTGCCCATCTACCATTTCGGCAAGTTGTCGGACATGGAAAACGGAGAGCCCCGACAGATAGAAAACAGACAACAAGTCGGCTCGCAACCGAGACCCAAACAACTTCTTGAGTGGCATATGGGATATATTTTACCCCAGTATCGCGTCTTTGGGGTCTTTTTTATCCCATTTGGGGGCTTTGGGTACTTTTTAGCCCCATTAACGCTACCTAGAGTGAGGATTGCTCCCTAAAGCAAGCGTGAAAGAAAAGGGGTGGGCTTGGGAAAGAACGACCTCCCTAGAAAAACGACAAGGAAGGGGTGTATGAGGGTCGGGGCTCACCAAAGAGCGTAATCGTTCGTTCTTTGGAGGGCATTACTTTCACTTTAGGGTAGCTTCCACGCCTTGCCACCTGTCGGGGCGTGGACATGAGGGACGGAGGCCTTTAGGGCAAGGCTCCCACGCCTTGCCACCTGTCGGGGCGTGGACATGAGGGACAGCAGACCAGAAGGACGCTTGCGTCCGGCTCTGCGCCGGAGCACCTGAAATGGTGGCTCGGAGAGCCACAAACCCCGACCTAACGGAGAGCCACAGCCCCCCGCCTATTTCTTGGGGGTTTTCTTCTTTCTCTTCTTCTTAGGTGCTGGGGGCGGAAACAGCGCCTCCAAGAGGCAAACAAGGGTGTGGGGCACCACTCGGGTTACGTCATCTATCAAAACGCGCTCTTCGGGGCTATGGGCACCATACCCACTGGGACCTAAGTTAATCAAGGGCAATCTGACCTTATTCCCTATCCCCTTTGGTCGTTTTATTTTCAAGGGTTGAGCCGTGATAAACTGTATCCAAGCATCTCTTGCCTCGTGGACCAAGGAAAGGTCAGTCACATAAGGGTAAAACGGCTTCTTTTTCCAACAAACCCCTAAGTCCTTACCTGATTGCTTTAAAGCGACATCAACGGCATCCTTGAACCGAACATATCCCTTCCCACTTTCCCAATCAAAGCTGGGATACATAGGAGGAATCAAACCCACCACAATCCAAGGTGTTCGAATCTTTTGGTACAACGCACTGTCCAAGAACTTCTCTCTACAAAACTCTCTCAAGTCGTCCCCTTCAGTAAAGTTATACGCTTTTTCCACCAACTCGGTGGGATCAAGAAAGATCGGACTATTCAGTTTCTTTCCCTTGGGCACTCGCGCCTTGAAAAGCTCTTTAAGGGCTTCATCCACTTCCTCTGTCACAATCTCCAACACTTCAGCAGGTTTTCGCTTCATGGTCGGCACATGGAGATACCCCCAAAACTCGCCAGGAACGGTGGTATCGTACTTATCCCTCAAATCAGTTCCCCGCAACATCAAAGGTGGGGGCAAGGGCTCGCCATCAACATCTTCTCGGAGAGCTTTGCACCCCTCTAATCTCTGGACAATAGCGGATCCAATCAACAGCCCTGAAGGGAGGGGATCCGATTCCACTTCTGCCGCATGGCGCGTGGGTCCTCGGTAGTAAATACCCACCAAGACCTTCCCCATCACTCCCATATGAATCTCTCGCTCTTCCTTGGGGGCGTCCTTGGCGGGCTCCCAAAAATCAGTCCCCACAACACCCACTAAGCGTATCTTCTCGCGGCGCAACAGCTGCCCCATCAAAGGAATCGCATTTCGCATTCCTGATGAATCTCCTTCCTCATCTGGAGTCAACAACAAAGCAAGACTTACGTCTTCGTCTTCCATGGCCAAGAGGGTCTCGACCATAGCAGCGACACCACCCTTCATGTCCAGTGTTCCACGCCCCCAAACGAAGTCCTCTCCCTTTAGGTCTTCCACAGCACAATCGCTGAGCAAGGTTCTGTTATCCATTACTTTGTCGGAGTCACCCGCCGCCAATTCACCACGCAAACTTGAAAGCAACTTGGGGGGATGAGTCGCTACGGGCTCCAAAAACCCATAATCCTCCATTCCTGTTGTGTCAATATGCCCCACCATCAAGAGCCCCTCTTTGTTCTTTCCTCTCTTGACAGCAGCCAAAGCGAACTTCTCTTCGCCTGGATCATCAGGACCATCCCCCACGATGTAGGTCAACTTGACAACGGACACCCCCCCATTGCTCCGCCGCCTAATATAACTCTCAATAAACCTAAGAATATCCTCTTCTCCATACGACCCTGTTTCGCTGCGTAGAGAAACGAGGTCCAAGAGGAGATTTCGGATTCGGTTGGGATCGGGTGTGGGAAGTCGCATAGAACTATTCTACGAGGAAAGAGCAAGGATAGTTATCGTGTTCTTCCCCAAGACTTCGTGAACACTTCCACAATTTCACCGAGAGTCGCTTCGGTTTTCACAGCCGCCAAAATCAACTCCATAATCCCCCCCTCACCTCTAGCTCCTTTCTCCAGAGCACCCAAAGCAACTCTCACCGCCATGCTATCTCGCTTGTCCCGTCGCCGTGCAAGCGCTTGAGTCTGTTCAGCCCCCGTACCCTTGGGCAAGGGAGCGGGCTCTCTTGATGCACCTACGCCTTCTTCAAACCGATTTAGCCCCACAACGACTCGGTCTCCCCGCTCTATCTCTCCTTGAGATTGAGCGCTCGCTTCTTGGATGAGGCTTGCGGTCAGGCCAGACTTTACAGCAGCAACTCCTCCACCTGCTTCCTCTATCAATTCCACAACTCCACCCGCTTCATCCACCAATCTTCTGGTCTCTTTCTCCAAGAACGCCGAGCCTCCCAAAGGATCTACTGTCCGAGCCAATCCTGTCTCGTAGTAGAGAACTTGCTGTGTTCTCAGCGCCATCAGTGCGGCTTCTTCACCGGGCAGACCGATCGCCTCATCAAAAGCATTCGTATGGAGCGACTGCGTCCCCCCCAAAGTAGCAGCTAGTGCCTGGATCGCTACCCGTGCTACGTTCAACAAGGGTTGGTTCCGGATGAGCGTTGAGCCACAAGTTTGTGTGTGGAACCGCAACTTCCTAGCCTTGAGATCAGTGATTCCCCTCTTTTGGAGCAAGTCGCTCCATAAAACGCGCGCTGCCCTAAACTTTGCAACTTCTTCAAGAAAATCGTTGTGACATCCAAAGAAAAAGGAGAATCTTCTGGCGACAGCAATTAGGTCTAATCCTTCTGCCTCTGCAGCATCCAAATACGCCATGGAATGAGCAAGCGTAATGCCCACCTCTAATGCTGCTGTCGCTCCCGCTTCTCGAATATGGTATCCGGAAACACTAATGGGGTTGAATTGGGGAACTTGGCTCTGGAACGACAACGTCTCTCTTACCAATCTCATCGAAGCTTCGGGAGAGAAAATATAACAACCTCTTGCGACAAATTCCTTGAGAATGTCGTTCTGAATCGTACCCCTCAACACTGTCCAAGGGATACCTTGTCGTTGAGCCACCACCAAGACCATCGCCCAAAGAATCGCTGCAGGGGCATTGATGGTCATAGAGATGCTCACTTTGTCTAAGGGGATGCCCTTGAGAAGACGTTCCATATCTGCAAGAGAGTCAATCGCCACCCCTGTTCTTCCTACCTCACCATCCGCTCGGGGGTCGTCGCTGTCCATCCCCATCTGAGTGGGAAGGTCAAAAGCGACAGATAGCCCCGTCTGCCCTCTTTCTAAGAGTGTTAGAAACCTCCTGTTTGTCTCATCTGCCGAACCAAACCCAGCGTACTGCCTCATCGTCCAAGCCCTTTGGGTGTACATCCCCTCATGAATCCCACGAAGAAAGGGGGGGTCTCCTGGATTGGAAAGACCCTCAATGGGTTCAAAGGGAAGATCGGTGCTATCCACCTAAACCATCCTACAACTAGAATCTATTTATGGTTCTCCTTTTTCTCGCCGCTGCCCTATCGCTACCCGAACTCGTTCTAGAGGCGACCCCATCCGTTGTGCAAGTTATCTCATTCAAGGAGAGTTCACCCGATGCGTATGGTGTTCGCTGGCCAGTAGAGTCAAAAGGCACGGGTATTATGGGCATCGAACCGGGAATAATCCTGACGAACCACCATCTTGTTGCCGGCAGTTACGCCACGACGATTACATTAGGTGATGGTCGCCTCTACCCCGTACGCATCATCGGTTCAGACCCCATCGTGGATCTAGCCGTCCTCTCCGTCCCCCTTGAGGCATGGACGGAACCCTTGCCCTACAGGAACCTCGCTGCACTGCCCCTTCAGCCCGGAGAGGATTTGGCAGCGATTGGGTTTCCATTTGGTCTAGATGTGAGTGTCTCTAAGGGGATTGTGAGTGCCACCGAGCGCTTCCTAGATACACAAAGTGGAGCGCGATGGGGGCTTCTGCAGACGGATATCCCCATCAACCCCGGATTGTCGGGAGGAGCTCTCTTTGACAACGAAGGTCGTATCGTGGCGATGGCTGTGGGTCGCCTTTCTGGAGACGGCGAAGGAATAGGGTTTGGTATCCCCATAGATAGAGTGATGGAATGGGTCGACCGAATCAAGAACGGGACAGCACAACATGCAACCTTGGGAATTGGTTTGGAGGAAGGTCATCTTCCGCCCGAGTACTTGACCAGATCTGTCCCACCGAGATTGCTCCGCGTCGTGACGATGTCCCAACCAAACAACCCTTTCACGCCAGGTGATTTGGG
>JACNFQ010000082.1 GCA_014384545.1 bacterium
TTTGAGATTGGAGGGGTAGGGCGGGTCCATTACGGCACGCCGACCCAAACCCAAAACTCGCCTGTTGAAGTGATCTGGGACGTTGACTTTTCTCCCCCATTCCCTTGGTGGGTTTTGGGATTTGTTCCCCTAGGTCTTCTTGGTTACCTTATCCTTAGTCGTGCCCGCTTTCCTTCTTCTTTGTCCTTGGAAACACCTCATTCTAGATTCCGCCCTTCTAGAGTGGGCACCCATACCTTTCCATGGTCTCCGCAATCTGTGGAGATAGAGAAGAAGAAGGGAGTCTTGGTGGGCAAGTTATGGGCAGGGAAGCGTCCTAGGATCGTTCTGGTAGAAGAGGCGGTCGTCAATGGAAGGTCGCGTCGAAAGGGAAGTTCGTTCACTTTAAGGGATGGAGATAGGGTCTCTTGGGGCGAATATGTGATAACCTACCAAGATAGCCGATCAAGGGGTCGGCGAAGGAGAGTTTGATGGCATACATCTTTATCGGTTTGGGTGGTACAGGAACGAAAATTATCAACCATGCTGCCGAGGCTATCCGCAAATCACATGGAGAAGAGACTTTGGGGCAGTGTCGATTTATCAGCGTAGACACATGTTTGCAAGACATGGAGGCTTTTACGACGAAGATTCCTGGTCGCTATCTGAGAATGGTACGCATTGGTGATACGGGTGGCCCCCAGATTCTTGAAAGGTGGGGAGTGGAATACAAGCCCGCAGAGGTGGATAAGTTCTTCTATTCTTGGTTTCCCCGTCGAGGCGAACCGGGAGAGACCCAAATGGGCGGATTTTCCGAGGGTGCTCAGGGTATGCGTATTGGAGGCCGGCTCGCTTTTTTCTACAATGCCGAGCGATTTGTAGACGCTTTTCGAGCACAAGTTGCTCAATTGGGCGAGATCTCTACCGAAAAGGGACAGCGAATCGACTCCAGCGACCTCTCTGTCTTCATTGCAGCCTCTTTCTCTAACGGAACGGGGGGGGGCTGTTTCTTGGACGTCGCCAATATGGTTCGTCGCGTTATTCGGTCTGATATTGTCCAAGGGAATGCCCAAGTCAATGGCGTCTTCTTTACAGGGGATGTTGCTGCACGATTCCATAAAGGGAGTGGCGCTGCGAATGTCGCTAAAAGGTGGCGAAGGAATGGTATCCATTGCCTTGTAGAGACAGATTACTGGTTACGAAGCCAAAGTTTCCGTGAGCGCAAAGGGGGTACAAGAGAGTATGACCTTTACTACCCTTCGGTTAAGGATGCTTCTATCCAGCGTGACAGAGCGAGCGAACTAGAAGGAGAGCTCTTCAGTGTAGTCTACTTAGTAGGACCCAAGAATGCGCGGAGCAACAGCCTTGCCACCTACGACCATTACGTGAGCATTGCAGCTGAATCTCTTGTGGGGCTAGCGATTACGCACGGTGCTCGACTTACCGATGAATTGCCCGAGCTAAAGCGCCCCGATGATGATGGTTCACCTAGGAAATATGCATCTTTGGGCCGTGTCAAATTGGAGTTTCCTGTCAAAGCCGTTCGTGAGACCCTGGGAAACAAGGTGGCTGGGGATTCCCTAAAGACTTGGCTAAAGAGTCAGGGAACGAAGGATCCGCTAAAAGAGGCCAAGTCTTTTGCAAGCCAGCATAACTTAGATATCGAGAGCTTGGCCTCTACAGATTTGGATCCTGTAACGGGACTTATGACGGTCTTAGAAAAGCCCCGTACGATTGACGCATTCCGAACCATTAGATCGATCGCAGAAAACGGTGGTGAAGGAGCCGAAACAGGCGCCGATGTCCGCCGTGTGATTCAAGATTTACAGGAGCATCTAGAAGCAGCCCGTACACGTTATCGTGAAGCGCGTGACGAAGCGTTAGCCCGTCACTTTGAAGCTGGATCAGATACGTTGTTGTTAGAAATTGGAACCGTCGCTAGCGAGTCTGGTTTGGGGGCTGCCAGAGCAGAACTAAACGCACTTATTGATCATCTTGATGGGGTTGCTGAGAATCTCTTTCGCCAGGTCGAAGCTAGGCGCAAAGATCCTCACAGACGTGCCACCTTGGATGAGAATTTCTCCGGAGACGTTGAAGATCTTTTCGAGGGTGTTGGCAAGTTGCCCTGGGGCAAGAAGAAGCGGCTTAGAAACGCCCAAGATCAAGCTGCAGCAGACTTGGTTGATCGTGTCAGCACAGCGATGGTGGAAGGTGATTTGGATAGAGTCCATGGTCTTCTTTCAACCCAAATCGATTTGTGGCGCACTTGGGCTGTTCGGTTGGAGCGATTGGTTGAGGAATTGGGAAGTTATTCTGATGGGTTGGGACGAAGCACCGCACCAAAGAATGCCGATAGCTCTCTTGAATATGTCGTTGCGGCATCGAACGCTCGTTTCTTAGCCCATCTCTCGGAGAGCTTTACGGGGGACAAGGAAGTCTTAGACCAAGTCCCTAGGTTTTTGGGTGAAGTGGGCACATGGGTTGGCCATTCCTTCTTGTCGCCAAATGGCCCCCTGACCCAACGACATTGGGACGGGGTACCGGATGCTGATGCCACTAGAGCCCTGCAGAGCATTGTAAACCGATTTACGACAGGGCTTTTGCCCGATGAATCTCCCTTGTTGCCTCATAGCCTTGAAGAAGGCCTAAAGAGATATATCGATTGGATACTTGCACCTTATTGGAGGGCTGCTGAGAGAAAAGAGAGTAATAAGGCGAAAGAGATTCTTCATCAAGCCGGGAAAGAGGATCCCCTCCTTTTCAACGAAAGGGCAAGAGAGAGACTTCGTACGACACTTGAAGAAGGTGCTTTGTCGGGACCCGAGCGAAAAGAGCGCGACCGAAAAGATCTCGTTGCCGAATTGATTACCCGTCTCGCCAAGAAGGCAGCGCCTTGGTTGGGTGTGCCCGAACAGGCGTGGGATGCCGGTCCCAAGAGTTTCCTGCGCATCAATGAGCGCGCAAACAGTTGGTTGGTGGATATTGCGGGTAGCATGACCGAAACGATGTCTGCACAGGTAGGCGAAGTGGGCAGTCATGTCCTGGCCTTAACCACTTTTGCAGGGGGGGCTTCCTTAAAGTCACTATTCCCGGCCAACCGCCATAGAGAGATGTGGGAAGCTAGTTTTGATGATATCCCTCCCCCGTGGCCCGACAAGAGGTATTTCAAAACGCCTATTCGTGGTGGGGACTCTTGGTTCCATGATCCTTGGGAAGGTGTGGGCAGTGCTTTAGCCGACAAGATTCTTATTGCACTCGTCCTTCTCCATGGCTTAGACCACATTACATGGCTGCGCCCTGATAAAGGGAAAGGGAAAGACCGCCTCGTTGCCAAGACGAAATTGGGAGCGTGGATTCAAGAGGGAACGAATTTGGGTCTTGGCTGGGATGCAGCTGTAACGCAAGCCCAAGTGATGCCTTCAACTGATTTGGAAGGACTCTTTGCTCATTTGGGGGGAGAGATTCGACGCATCTGGGCTTCTGCGCCTCAAAAGGGTGAAGCGCGTGTCGCCCTTCAAGATCTACTCAAGCCTGCTCAAGAGGGGTTCAATGCCCGCACAAAGGGACCCAAGAAGGAACAATGGGATGCTTTGTACCGGAAAGTTACAACTTATCTTGACCCGCAGGCACCAGAGAAGATTGACGAGATAAAGAACTTGTTTGCACCGGGTGCCTAAGAGGGACGCCATGGGGGCGTTCCGTTCGGGCATTCTTTATGCCGGGCAGGACCCCGATCGCTTTCGGGGATTCGTTGAGGGGTTAACACCCTTCCTGCCATGGGATCGGGGCAATGCCCCTCTTCCACGCCTTTTTTTGGCACCCCATACAGATCAACTAGAGGCGAACAAGGTGTGGGTTGAAGGGGGGGTTAGATGGGTGCTGGGCGGAGCGAAAGGGGGGCATATCTTCTTGGTTTTGGACAGCTCTCACCCCGATGCATCTCTCCATGCCCTTAGATTACTTTCCCAGAAGAAACGGCGCGACATTGGCGCTGTTCGTAGCCGCACTTCTGCTGTCATCGTTCTCCGTGGGGATAGAGAGACGAAGGCAGATTTCCTTACCCAAGTGGGCGATCTGCTTTCACCAAAGGGGGCTACCTCATCCCTCCTAGCCGATTACCCCCTTATACCATGGCCTATCTTCGTCATCGACCCCCAGTCGCGCTGGGATAGACCGTTGGGCATTGAAGAGATTGAGGCTCTGTCGGCGCTGTGGTCTTTGCTTATGCTCTCTCCTCACGAGGAGCTTTTGGCTTGGGATGCCCAGCAACTAAAGACGGTCATGGACGCGTCCTTAGTGAAATGGGGGGGGAAAGGCGTACCACCGCTCCTTGCCGAAGGACGAATCGCCCTTCTTCTTTCGTCCCCCTGGATTCAAGCTCAAGCACAACGACTGCAGAATGCAGAATGGCGTTTGGAGGGTCGCAAATCTCCACTAAGAGATGACCCCGAGAAATGGGCAGATCGATTCAAGAATGAGATCCCCAAAGTCATTTCTCTCAATAGCGAAGGGATTTCCCTGGAAGAAGAGAAGGCACTCGTCGAGAGCCTCGTCTCATCACCAGGAGGGGATGGTCGCAACTTAGAGGCTAGGTTGCTTCGACGCCACGGTGCTTTGGGGGTAGATGTGGCAGCGATGCGTGTAGCGAAGACAACAGACAAGATTGCCACCCAATGGAAAGAGGGGCTTCTCCACAAGGCGACTTCGTTATCAGCTGTGCGTACCCGGATCTCCATAGCCAACGCGTTGCGGGCAGCGCTCAATGAAGCTGTTTCCGACGAAGAGAAGGAGCAAAGTAAACGGGGGGCAGCGGTTTCATCATCGTTGGTCGCTATGGGCGAAAATGTAGGAAAAGAGCGTTCAAGGAGACTTGCAAAAGATGATCTTCCCCAATCTTGGTTCCCCTCATCTAGCCAAATTCAGCGTGTGGGATGGGCAACGACCGCCGCGATCTGGTTGCTCCTTTTACCCCTAATGGTTTGGCCGTGGATCCATGAGCCTTCTGGTTGGCAACTTCTTGCGTACCAAGGTTGGCAAAGTGCTGCTACATTTCAGGACGCGATGGGTACGATGTGGTGGGCATCCGCTCTTGAAAGAGTTTGGCTAAATGCGATCCAGGCTTCGACACCCTTAGAAGCAAAGGCGATCATTGAGGCGGCGACAACGAGGTTGTTTCATTTCCGTCTGGGGTTCTCCCTTCTCCTCTTCCTTCTTGGGGTCGGGCTCTCGTTTCTCCACAGAAGAAGAACGAGCCAAGCGATTCAAAGGATGAAGGATGAGCGAATCACCTGGAAGGCAGAGAGAGAAGGTGAGCCACTCCAAAGGTCTATTCTCCATGGAGCCCGCCAATTCCTTGAATCGCGGCAATCCTTTCTGGAAAGTGGGCTATATCTTGGTGGCCTTTCTTCGGCACTTCGCCATGTGGAATCTGTTCTTGGTTGGCTGGAGGGACAGAGTGCAACCCTAGAAGCTTTGAGAGATCAAGTGGAGAAAACGCGTGGTCGCTTAGAAGGGTTGGCTTCGGGCTCTTCTTTCTTCTCTAACCTAGACCCCTTAGCACTGACCAAGAACCGCCCCGCACCTCCCGTGACGAGCAAGAGTGATTTAACTGATTGGGAAAGAGAAGTCGTCGTCGCTTCTGAAGTGCCCAAAGCGCTTGATAGGTATATTGCCCGTTCGCCTCCACCGCACCAAGATTGGATGAACGAACTTGATCTTAGGGATGTAGGTTCCTTAAGAAGTGGTCAGCCTAGCGATGAGAGTCTCTTTGTTTTTGGTAACGAGCGGATTCCCGGCGAAGGCATTCTCCGAGGTGTGCGAGGCGGTGAAGGTTTTGAATCGGAATCCACCCTGCCCATATCTGGTGCAGAAACGATTCTTGTGGCGGGAATGAGATTGGGATTGGTGCCTCGTTCGTTCTTCAAGGAGAGCAAGAAATGAGCGGTCGACCCTTTGGCTCTGTCGTGCGGCAAGCCTTCTTTCTTGCCATAGGGCTTCTGACGCACAATATCTTTTTTTGGATACTCTATCAAACTGTTCCCATGGTGACTTGGGGAACGCGGCCAGGTGCCCCTTTCTTGATGGGATTCCCGACCAAAGCATCCCCTTGGGATGTCGTTGCTCCTCTCTTGTTATTCGGGGGGATTGGCGCTTTCTCACTTTGGCGTGCGGGACAATCACCCTCCAAGATTGACCGATCTTGGGGGGGGGCCGTCAAGGCTCTCAGAAAACCGATTTCTGCTCTAGGGGTTGCTGCGTTCATTTTCGGTCTGTTCTGGATCGTTGGAGCCTTTGGTGGGTGGGGCATCCGCTGGGTGATTCCATCCTCTCTAACACCACAGAAGGTCATGGCTAGGAGAATTGATGAGACATTGGGGGGAGGTTCAATCGTCCACTTTACCCAAGGTTTAACGTCAACTCAACGACTCTATGATGGGGATGCCTCAGTCTGGGATGCCTTAGAGCGGGATCTTCTTGTCGAGATTAGGTGGAGCCCAGAAAATGAAGATGCCAGTCGCCCCGACTGGTATGAAGGGATATGGGCTCCCCATTGCGCCGAACCGATAAGCAAAGATGGTTGTTTTGGCTCGAAGGGTGGTGTGGCACAGATGATTGAGCATTTGACCTATGTCGTGCTTGGTGATACACCCCCTTGGCGACAGACAGGGATTCCCCCATGTCGGTCCGGTTGGGATACCGACCCTCAAGATGGTCTCATTCAAACGAAAGAGTTCGGGAAAGAGAGCTTTGGGCAACAAGGTATTGGTTGTACTCTATCAGGGGCAGTTCTTGCCGATTGGCGGGATTGCAGGGGATGTATGCATCCTCCTGAATTCGAAAAGTGGGATGGGGTTGCGGGATATCGCCTATTCCAACGCATTGCACGATTGGATGGTGGTGCGGATCCCCACAAACTTTCGGTGAGTGAAGAAGACTTATCATTGCTCTTTTCTCGGTGGACATTGCTACCTTTCTTTTGGGGGGCCACTCTTCTTTGGCTTGGTTTTCTTATACGGGGTATAGGTGACGAATCAGATAGGCTCAATCTAAGCGAGCCCCTACAGATCCATGTAAGACGAACCCACCCCCTTAAGTTTTTGGCTCGGGTTAACCTAGGAAAGTTCCATAAAGCGATGGCCCAATTGGGAGAAGCTGTCAATGGCATATCCACGCGCAAAGCTGAAGGTCTGACGCCACCTAAGTGGGTTGAGGATGGTGCCGATGAAGGAGAATCAGATGTCGGTGATGATGACGGCGGTGATATCGAGGTGGTGGGATGAGGAAGCGGGAGTCGGAGCGCATCCTAGGGGCGTCTCTCTTTCCAAAGGGGGGTGAAAGGGTTCTCCAAGGCACGAGTAAGGGGCGTTCTTCTCTCGTCGCTTCTCCGGCAGGCACAGGCAAGCGAGATTTGGCAGCACTGGCGTTGCTGGAATCCCTCCTTAGTGGTGCTTCTTGGGTTCTTTCGCTTTCCCCAGGTCAAAAACGGGCACGCCGATGGTCTCGCAGGGTAGGGCGAGCGATTGAAACATCAAGCTGGGCAGAGTCATTCCAGATTATTGGCCCCTCGGAGGATTCTCTGTTAGAGAGTGTGGAAGCCGTTTCTGGTGGACGGGGAGGGCTCTTTCGGGGCTTGCCCGCTCTTCAAGCCCTGCTCGTTCATTCCCCGCCATTCCGAGAGAACATCCTTCCTCGCCTTGGGGCAGTATCTGTGGAGGGT
>JACNFQ010000054.1 GCA_014384545.1 bacterium
TGGTGCGAATATTCTTGATACCTGCTGCTTCACACAGTGCCCGCACCGTTGCACCCGCAATGACACCAGTCCCCTGGGTAGCTGGAAGGAGAAGAACAGTGGACGCCCCGTGGCTTGACTTGATCTCATGGGCGATCGTTCCATCTAAAAGCGGCACTCGAAAGACATTCTTCTCAGCCCGTGCCACTGCTTTTCGAATCGCTTGTGGCGTTTGAGTCGCCGTGGCCAAACCAACCCCTACGCGACCTTTCCCATCTCCAACCACAACGAGCGCTGAAAAGCGGAATCTCTTGCCCCCAGCGACGGTCTTTGAAACACGGCGAATCTGGACAACGCGCTCTTGGAACTCCTTCTCTATCTCTTGATGCTTTCGACGTCGTCTCATTAGAACTCCAGATTCTCCCTAGCTCCTTCGGCCAACGCAGCAACCCTTCCGTGGTATTTGTAACCAGACCGATCAAAGACGACCGCCTCAATCCCCATCTCCTTCGCTTGAATACCCAAGACCTGTCCAACTCGCTTAGCCAGAGCAACTGGTTTTTCACCCTTCCCCGCTTTGGCTACCTCTTTATTCAAAGACGATACACCCAAGAGAGTGATGCTCCTATTATCATCAATAAGTTGTGCATAGATTGATTGATGGGATCGAAAAATAGAGAGGCGGGGCTTCTCTGCCGTTCCTTTAATTCTCTTCCGGATACGGTGGTGGCGTGCCAACCGACCCGTTCTACGAAGAAGTGACCGATTCATGCTCCCACCGCTCTCCTCTTCTTCTTCGTCATAACAACCCCTTCCCTCCGTAACCCCTGCAGCTTATAGGGCTCCACGGGACGCGTATTCAGGATGGAATCCGTAAAGCCACCTACAACTTGTCGGTCCACTCCTTGAATCTTTATCTTGGAACGCTCAATAGATACATCAACTCCTTCAGGAATCGATAGTTCAATGGGGTGAGAATACCCCACTTTGAGTGAGAGCTTCTTTCCTGATACCGATGCACGGTATCCAGGACCTTCCATAATCACCCCCATCTCAAATCCCACACTCAATCCCGTAATCGCATTGGCCAAATGGGCCCTAAAAGTACCAAACATAGCACGAGGACCCGAGCGGGGCATGGAGACGATCGCCTGCCCCAGAACGACCTCCACGTGCAGATAGTTGGGCATTTCAAGGACGACACTCCCCTTTGACCCCTTTACCTCAACCGAAGAATCGGATGGGTGAACCTCTACCCCCAATGGGAGAGAAATCGGACGACGCCCCATTCGGCTCATAATACCTCTGCCAACACCTCTCCGCCCAAGCCACGGAGCAACGCATCTCTATCGGTTAGCAATCCCTGAGATGTGGAGATGATTTGGGTACCCAATCCAGCATGGACGGGTTTGATCTCATTCCTTTTCTTGTACACACGACAGCTCGGCTTTGAAACCCTCTGAATCTTTCGCATTAGGGGGACACGCTTCGTCCCCTCTGATGTATACTTCAACGAGACATCAATCGTTCGAAGAGGGATTTCTCCTGAGATAGAGTAATCCCGAATCCACCCCTCTTCCTTCAAGAGTCGGACAATCTCTTCACCCAAACCAAACCAAGGCAAAGGGACCGTTTCGTGGTTCCTAAGACCCGCATTCCGAATGCGTGTCAAGAGGTCGGCAATGGGATCCGAATGGGTCACCAAGACGCCTTCCTTACACCAGGAATCTCTCCACGATGAGCCATTTCACGGAAGCAAATCCGGCAGACACCAAAGAGACGGATATATCCCCTTGGTCGCCCACACTTAGAACAACGGTGGTATTTACGCACCTTGAACTTAGGTGTTCTTTTCTGTTTTGCTACCATCGATTTCTTAGCCATAACTACTCCTTGAAAGGAACTCCCAATGCCGTCAGTAGAGCAAACCCTTCCACATCATTCTTCGCCGTTGTCACTAGGGTAATAGAAAAACCGCGAGGGCGATTCCCAACCTTATCAAAAGGTATTTCAGGAAAAACAGACTGCTCTCTCAGAGGAATCGTCATATTTCCCCTACCATCCAATCGCCGGGGCAATCCTCTAAAATCTCTAATACGAGGAATGACGACTCGAATCAAACGATCCAAGAATGCACTCATTCTTGAGCCCCGCAATGTCACCATCGCCCCAATGGGGACATCCTCGCGAAGCTTGAAATTAGCGATCGCTTTCCTTGACTTTGTAATGACCGGTTTCTGCCCCGTGATGATTTCCAAGTGTTCCACCACGGGTCCTAAGAGCTTCTTGTCACCAGAAGCATCTCCCACACCCACATTCACTACAATCTTCTCCAACTGAGGCAAAGAGGCAGGATTCCTATCTCCCAAACTCTCAAGCAAGACTTTTTCTAGGGTAGGACTCATCAGAATGCACCCTTGGACTTCTTTGAATACCGCTCTCTCTTTCCATCCTTCCCCAACTTGAACAGGACGCGCGTCGCTTCCCCTTTCGGATCGACAGGCATCAAGTTTGAGAGATGGATAGAACCAGAGACCTCCTCCGTTCCTCCCTTTCCCGATTGAGGATCTTTCTTTAGGTGGCGTGTCAGCAACGCCAGCCCTTTCACAACAGCTCGTTCCCGAGCCCAATCAATCCTTGCCACCTCACCTTCACGACCTTTGTCGTTTCCGGCAATGACACGCACCTTGTCGCCCACACGAATACGGACGCCCATCAGAGCACCTCCGGAGCCAAAGAGATAATCTTGGCATAGGCCTTATGTCTCAACTCCCGCGCCACGGGTCCAAAAATACGAGTCCCCAAAGGAGACCCATCTTCTTGGATAATAACGACAGCGTTGTCATCAAACCGAACGTGAGATCCATCTTTCCGAAGGACAGGAGAAACAGTACGCACGACGACGGCGCGCACAATCTCCTTTTTGGACACCAACCCCCCTGGCAAAGCAGCTTTCACCGAACAGACAATCAAGTCGCCCACTCGAGCGATTTTCCGTCCCGAACCACCCAAGACACGAATACACAACAACCGTCGTGCTCCGCTGTTGTCAGCACAGGTCAGCATAGATTCTTGCTGAATCATCGTCCTACTTGATTACCTTCGTCAAAATATATCTCTTCCGCTTACTTATGGGGTTGCAAGAAACCATCTCCACATCATCCCCAACCCGAGCTTCTCCGTCGGGGTCATGGACCAAAAAGGACTTACTTCTCATCATTCTCTTTTGGTAAAGGGGATGGACCGTTTCTCTCTCTACCTTTACCCGCAAAGTATCCTTACCAGCAATACCAACGACCACACCAAGAAGAACCTGTTTCGTCACGATCCCCTAACCCCCATTTCGGTCTTTGCTCTTGCGATTCGCTTCCTAATATCCTGAATCCTTCCGGCAGGGAAGGTGCCTCGGAAAGCACCATCAAAGCGAATATCCACCAACTCTCGCCTGAGTTTCTTCACTTCAGTCGATAACGCACCCATACTCATTCCCTTGATATCGGCATCTTTGCTCATCGCCAAGGTCTCCCCTCATGGGTCGCCAAAGTGACGACATCTACAGGAATACTCAACTTGTGCCGAACCTTACTTAGTGCGTTCTTCGCAATCTCCCGAGGAACTCCAGCCACTTCAAAGAGGATTTGCCCCCTTCGGATGCGCGCTTCATACCGATCCACAGCACCTTTCCCCTTCCCCATTCTTGTTTCTAAGGGGTGTTTCGTAACGGGCAAGTGTGGGAAGACGCGAATCCATAGTTTGCCACGATCGCCAATGCGCCGACGAATCAAGACACGTACGGCTTCAATCTGCCGACTGGTCATCCGTCCATTTCCTGCAGCTCGAACACCAAACTCACCCAAGGAAAGGTGGTTCCCCCGGAGGGCCTTTCCTCGGTTCCGTCCCCGGTGGGCCTTATGGTACTTCGTTCGTTTTGGTTGGAGGAGTGGCATTAGCTATCAAGCTCCCGATGAATCCAGACTTTGATTCCGATAGCACCATACTTTGTGCGTGCTTCAGCAAAACCATAATCGACATTGGCGCGCAATGTATGTCTGGGTACCGAACCCTCACTAAACTTGAGCGTTCGAGCAATCTCTCTACCATCAATCCGACCCGCCACCTCCACACGACAACCATGCGCCCCACCCGCCAAGGCAGCCTCTACAGCGCGACGGGCAATGCGACGCACCTGACGACGATTTTCCACTTGTCTACGGATATTATCCGCCACAACATTCGCGTAGATATCTCCATCTCTAATCTCAACAGCCTTGATAGCGATACGCTGATTAGGGAGAAGCCTCTTGAGGGTTCTTACGGTCTTGTTGATGTTCTCCCCTCCTTTCCCTATCAAAGCACCCGGTCGTGCCGTATGGACACTCACTTCCACAGAGTCTGGACCGATGTTGTTCACTTGCCTCGAAATAACAACCTCTTGAACTGCAGCGTCCAAGTGCCGTTTTGCGATCGTCTCTCGGATGATATGGTCAGCCTCTATCAAGCGAGAATAATCCCCAAGACGTGAGGGGAACCAGGTTGCGTTCCACTCCCGTCTCGTTCCTGAAGAAGGATGGTAAACACCCACCCTAAATCCATTTGGATGAATCTTGTTTCCCATTACATCTCTCCCAAGGTGACACTCACGAATGCGGTAGCTCGTCTGTAAGGATGAGCATTTCCACGGGGTTGAGGTCTAAAACGGCGCCACCGTGCCGCCGACCCCACCTCAACACGAGAAACGACGAGACCACCCGAAGGAATCTCAAGGTTGTGTTCCGCGTTATGGGCAGCTTCCTTGATCAACACCAAAAGGAGATCACTGGCGCGATCCTTTCGTGCTTCCAAAGCAGAAATCGCATCAAATAGAGGCAGATTCCTGACAATCAAAGCGACACGCCCCATCTTCTGGGGAGAAACGCGCATCCCCACGCGCTTGGCTGTTGTTTTTTCAAGAAGAGCCATTCCTACTCAACATCCTTTTTCTTGCGATGTCCTGTAAACCGCCGGGTTGGTGCAAACTCCCCCAATCGATGACCCACCATAGCTTCGCTGATCCTAATGGTATCAAACCGGCGCCCATTGTGGACTTCAAAGACCATCCCCACCATCTCAGGGTGAATCACAGAACGGCGAGACCAAGTTCGAATAGCCTTTCCTGTAGAAGCCTTCTTCTCTCGCAGAATCTTCTTGACAAGACTAGGCTGAATATAGGGATCTTTCTTGCTCATCGCCTTCTTGCTCTCCTTGACCGAACGATATGTTGATCGCTGGGCTTCTCTTTTCTCGTACGAGGACCTCGTGCCACCTTCCCCCAAGGCGTCCGCAGTATCTTCCCCTTGCTACGCCCTTCACCCCCACCATTGGGATGATCCACAGGGTTCATGATCAACCCACGCACAGAGGGTCTCTTTCCCTTCCAGCGATTGCGCCCCGCTTTCCCAATCTTCTCTAGGTTGTGCTCCGTATTGGACACTCTGCCAACCGATGCCCAACACTCAATAGGAAGGCGCCTTAGTTCTCCACTAGGCAATTGGAGGACGGCCCACCTCCCCTCCTTGTTTTTCAAGATCGCATGGGAGCCTGCACTTCGAGCCAAAATCCCACCCTGCCCAGGTCGAAGTTCCACAGCATAGACAAACGAACCAGCACGAATAGACCGCAAAGGCATCGCATTTCCTGGCTTGTTAGGGACCTTCTCTCCCGCAATCACCTCATCCCCTGCCTTCAAACCTGTGGGAGCAAGAATATACCTCTTTTCGCCATCAAGATAAGAAATGAGAGCGATAAAGGCGGTTCGATTGGGGTCGTATTCAATCTGAACGACACGACCGGGAACGTCCCTCTTTGTGCGGCGGAAGTCAATGGATCGATACGACCTCTTATGTCCCCCACCACGATGACGGACGGTGATTTTCCCTTGAGCGTTCCTTCCCGCAGACTTGCTCGCGCCCTTCCGCAACCCCTTGCCGCCAGGCTTTTTCGCCAAATCCGAGCGCACAACCAAAGCGGTTCCACGGCGAGAAGGATTCGTTGGATTGTATCTTCGAATGACCATTAGCCTGGTTGGAAATACTCCATAAGGGATTCCTCTTCGGGGAGAGAGACGATCGCTTTCCTTCGTAACTTCGTACGACCCACCATCATTCCTTTGGCCGTTCGTCTTACTCTCTTTTTTCGAGGGTTCTTGAGCAATCGAATGCCCTTTATCTTCTTGACACCCAATAAGTCAATGACAGCATCTCTGACATCATCTTTCGTTGCACAAAGAGCGATCTCAAAAGTATAGGCGTTCAAGGTCGTTGCCATCTCAATGCTCTTTTCCGAGGTAACCGGACGGAGGAGGATGTTCTCTAAGGGAATCATCCCCAAATCTCCTTAATCGCGTCTAATGATTCTGGGGAGATAACGACGGTTCGGTACCGAAATAGATCACCGATATTTACCCGTTTCCCAGGAAGAACAGCCAAACCAGGCAAGTTCCTAAAAGCGAGAGAAAGTTCCTTAGTGCCTTCTTCTAAAAGGACAAGAACCTTCCCTTCGATCCCATTCTTTTCAAGGAGTGATTTCCCCTTCTTGGAAGAGATATCTTTCCATTTCGGGATTTTCACGAACTTAATCTCACCATCCGATAGTTTTCTTGATAACGCGGAAAAAAGAGCTTTTCTTCTCGCTTTTCGGGGCATGCGAAGCTTTCGAAAACGGTTTTGGGGTCCAAAAATAACACCACCACCTCGCCGAATAGGGTTTCGAATTCCACCCATTCGAGCACGCCCTGTCCCCTTCTGACGAAAGATCTTTCGAGTAGAACCCCGAACCTGACCTCTGGTCTTAGTTGAAGCGGTATGTTTCTTGCCATTAGAAACCTGTACTCTGTAAGATTGGCTAACCAAGACGCCATTCCAAGCTACGCCAAAAATCGAATCGGGTAGCTCAACTGTCCCCGCCTCCTTCCCCTTCTGATCAAAAAGAGGGGCTTTCATTCCTTACCCTCCTTTTCAGGGAGATCCTCATCTCCACCTACCAAGCTGGGGCTACTCTCTTCCTTCTCCACCTCCGAGGGCTCACCCGTCGTTTCCTCAATGATCTCCTCAATCTCCTCTTCTAATAGAGAATATTCCTTGCCATGGGGATGGAGGCGCACCAAGGCACCACGGGGACCGGGAATACCTCCCTCTACCGCCACCAAACTTTTCTCGCTATCTACCACCACTACCAACGAGTTTCTGATCGTAATCTGTGCATGACCATGTCGACCAGCTGTCTTCTTCCCAGGAAAGACACGGGCAGGCCCCATCGCACCCGCAGAAAGGGGTCTCCGGGTGACGCCCGATTGTCCATGAGAACGCCCTCCTCCTTTGAAGTTATGCCGACGCATCGCCCCCGTAAAACCGTGCCCCTTTGAAAACCCCACGATATCGACGATGTCTCCCTCTTCAACAGGAGAGCACAATGAAGCACCCACAACGAACTCTGAAGCCGCGCTGACCCGCACCTCAAATAGGTGCCTAAAGCCCTCTCCATCCTCATTCTTATTCCAGTGGTCG
>JACNFQ010000084.1 GCA_014384545.1 bacterium
AGGGGGTGGGTGGTGAGGGGGGGTGGAAGGGGGCGAGAGCAAATCCAGCCCACTGGGACGACAGATGTAGTCAAAACCTTCTGAACGCCAAGACTGACCCCAGGGGCGGTGAGCCCTAGCCAAAGGAACTGAGAGTGGGGTGATGGTGGCCCCCCACCCACGAAGAGTTGAAGCATTTGGGGGTGGTGCGTCCCTGAGGGAAGGGCGAACAACGACATCGACCCCCTCCAGATTTGCCTGCCCCCAAGCCAACCCCCTCTCGTTCCAATCCAAGGCGTAAAGAGGGGAAGGGAATGTGGATGAAGGGACAGAGGGAGGGAGAGAGGGGCGATCTGATATTCCCATGAACAGCCCGATTAGGAACAAGGCAAGTCCGATCCCTTTCCAAGGAGAACCTCTTACCAGCCAAGCAATCAGGAGAAGTGCGGGGAAGGTCTCGGGGAAAGGGAGGTCTCTGTAACCAAGAGCAAGACCGATTGCTAGGGTGATAGCGATAAGCAATCCGGGGCGACGACCGACGGGGGTAAGGACAGAAAGAGAGAGTGGCATCTGCAATCGTGTAGGTCAGGTTATCACATAGGGTCTAGAATCGGGTGATGAAGACACTAGATGCGATAGAGACCTCGTTTCGGGCAGCGCGTTCTGCTAAAGACCGTTTTGGAATGGAGACTTTCAACATGTTGCGGGCCGCCCTCAAGAACGCCCTGATTGAGAAGGGTGAACCATTGAACAACGAGGAAGTGCTGGTCTTGCTGAGGCGAGAAGTTAAGCAATATGAAGAAGCCCTTGTGAGCTTAGAGGAGAGTGGGGCAGAAGAGAGAGCTGAAGACGCAGAGAAGCGATTGGACCTCTTGAGACCCCTCCTTCCCAAGGCGATGGAAGAGGAAGAGGTGTTCGCTGTTATTGATGGCGTGATTTCCAGTATGGAGAGCCCTTCTCTTGGTCCCGTGATGGGGCAGGTGATGGGTAAGCTAAAGGGGAAAGGTGTGGATGGAGGGAAGGTCAAAGGGTGGGTCGCTTCAAGGTTGGCTAGGGACTAGAATCGTTCGGATGAAAAACTATACATACGCCCTAATCTTTCTAGTTGTTGGTGGTTGTGTTCCAGAAAGTGCTCCACAAAGAGAGCCGGGTCTAGGTGCGGCACAGCCCTCACAAGTCGTGGTGGCCATGCCAGATGTCACGGAACACCCATTCGTTCTTTTTGCCACCAATACCGACAATGGTCGGGGCAGAAAGATGTATCGGGAGATTATCAAGCCTTTGATTGAAGGGGGTACGCCCGTTGATCTGCAGATAATTCCCTTGTTAGATAAGGGTATTCAAGCTGAAGCGATTGCCCGGTGTTTAGGTAGCAAGGGTGATGCATTCCGCGTGGCGATTCTGGATGCAAAGAGTTTTCCTGAGGATTTCGCTGACTTGGGTGCAACACCAGAATGTGTCGATGCCGATGTCGCTAAAGTTCAGGCTGAAACGGATCTCTTCCTTCAAGGTGTTGAAGAGACCGGCGGCTTGACTTTCGAGACAGCAGGTGGATCAGTTTCCACACGATCTTTACCCTTCCTTCAAGTGGGCCCTTACCGATTAGATGAGTCGGCAACACCGGCATTGGTGAAGACGTTGTGGGACGAATTGGCGTCGGGTATTCGCTCGACACAACCTCGTGTCGTCGTTGTGGTGGGTGATTGTCCCGAGTGCCCTATTGAGAGTTCGGCGATGCAAATCGCTGGTGCGTTGGGTGTTTCAATAGTTGAGTGGCGTGCGCCTAGCGACCCCGTGGGGGATTGGTATTTGGATACAGCAGGACCTTCTGCCCACCCCGCTTTATTTGTAGAGAATATAACGATTCCTCGGAATCTAGAAGGTGCGTTTGTAACGGCGGGTGAATTGACCTTGATCCATCATAGCAATCTAGGTCCTATCATCAAAGTGGTGGGTCTAGATAGTATCCCTGGTGGCCATCGTGAGGGAAGTCCAACAGCTCCTATCCTCCATACATTTGAGGATTTTGAGTGTCCTGCTTGTGGTGCCTTCAATCGCGGGGCACTCCCCACCCTAAAGCGGGAATTCATCGACACGGGATTAATGGGTCATGCTTTCCATCAATTCCCTCTTTCAGGACATCAATACGCCAAGGAGGCAGCGATTGCCTCGGAGTGTGCTGGGCAGCAGAGTGATTCAGCGTTTTGGGCTTATAAGGATATGTTGTTCAATAACCAAGAGGATTTAGAAGGGGCAGCTTTGGTCCGTTATGCGGGATTGGTGGGGTTAGATTTAGACGCCTTCCAAGTGTGCCGCAGCAATGACTCTGTATTGGAGAGCATTGATGCCGACTTAGCGCTGGGTGAAAAAGTGGGTGTTTCAGGTACCCCTTCACTATTCCTTCCCCCTTATCGGGTGGATGCTAGTCGTGACGGGCTTTCCCAATTAGCGCATCTCTTGGCGATACTTGGCCCTGAAGAGTAGTTCTTTGAAAGACGCCCTTCTCCGCTTCCCTTTCCTTTTCCTTATGATTCTCGCTCTGGGGGGGGCAAAGAAAGGTGCGCAACTACCCCAAGTTCCCTATTGGCCCATGTCTGTGGGGAATAAGTGGGTATACCAGTTTGATGGCAACCCCGCGGGGCAAGAGATATCTACCACGATTACTGTGGAGGTAACTGGACGAAAAACGATGGGTGGGTTGACCTATTGGTTAATCGCTGGCTATCCAGGGAAGATGGGACCTTTTGAACAAGGTGTATATCGGGTGCGATGGAATCCCGGAACAAAGAGTTATCTATACCGGACCCCCAATGCTGAAGAGATACCCTTTCTTCCGATGGACCCTGATTCAGCGAAGACGACCCGCATAAAGAGTGGGAATATGGGGGGGTGGGATTTGGCAGGGGGCTTGAAATACGAGGTTTGTCGAGATTGTGACGAGATGGGAACGGATGAATGGGTCTTGATGGAAGGTTTGGGCGTGATTAGCAGGCGATGGGAACAGCCCGATGGGAGTTGGGGGCGCTATATTCTCCAAAGTGCCGTCGTTTCAACGATTCCCAAACATCCTGGCGTGACGGTAGGGAATCTGAACCTTGAAGTGCGAGCGAATCCAGACGCCGAAAAGGTACGGTTTGAACTCATTCTTCGTAATTTGGGTTTGGAGAATGAGAATTTGACTTTTCCGAGTGGACAAACCCACGATTTTCTCGTCTATAACGCTGATAGAAGCATGGTTTTGTGGCAATGGGCAGCGGGAAAGTTCTTCCCGCAGAATGTGCGGAAAGTGACGCTTTATCCGGGACAAGAAATCACGGTTGAAGAATCGTGGAACTATACGAGACCAGATGGACGTGTCGTCCCCCCAGGTTTCCTCTTTGTGGAGGGATACCTCCCATTGCTGGGTCAAAACCTAAGGACAGGAACCCTCCCTTTTGATGGGGGATTGGAGGCAAATGCGCTTTTCTCTTCGGCGATGTCTGAAGAGATATTGGGAACTCCTGCCCTTGAACTCGTGGTGGATATGTCGGCATCCATGGCGTACGAAATGGGAGGGCAAGCGAAGTGGGGCGTAGTCAGAAGGGGTGTAGAGGACTTGTTGCAGGACCTACCCGAGGAGAGTCTGTTCTCATTGCGCACTTTTGGGAGTGATTCAACCCCTGACTGCGAGCATACCCATCTCATCCATCCCCTTGGACGGCTGAACAGGTACAAAGCCCTATCCGATTTTCTGTTGGAAGTCCCTGGAGACGAATCGGCTGTTTGGAGGGCTTTAGCTTCAGCAGGGCTGGATCTAAACGCTCATGATGGCCCCTCCGCGATCTTCCTCGTTACGGATGGCGCCGATTCTTGTGGTCAGGGTTCAGCATTAGAAAGCCTTTTGGGGAGTTTTGCTTCAGGGGGAGAAGAGAGGATACGGTTGGAGGTTTTTGGGTATGGTCTTTCTGCCAAACTCCAAGCAGCATACCGAAAACTGGCAATCTCTACGGGGGGCTCGTTCCATCCCTTCCTTTCGGGTTTAGATCTCTCTAGGTCGCTAGAAGAGACAGCTCGGACCTTCTTGGAGGGGGGAGAGATCCTTGTGATGTCTGAAGAGCGAGATGGGGATGCCTTGTTGGTCTTGGATCCTTATGGAGCGATTCGAGGAAAGGGTGTCGTAGGAAAACCGATTGCTTTGCCTGAAGGCTCCTACGATGTCAGATTGGTGGGGGGAGTCCCACAACACTTACCCTCTATTCTTGTCTCTGCTCGCCATCGAAGAATCCTCTTCTTGGAGGCTTTTCTAGCCGAGTTATCGGCGATGGAGGGATTGGGAGATGTGGACTTGGATTGTCTCTATTCACCAGATATGGGGGGTACTCCTCCGCCTTGCTGGCAACAGAATGAAGGGAAATCCCAAGAAGGGAGTGGGCTGATTCGCTAATGAATGATGGCCTCCTAAATAGGGGGTGTGCGATAGGGATAGGGATTCTCTGTATCATCATCTTCGTTTTTGTGGGACGGGCGGGCAATCTTCAAAGTGTCCTAAGCCGAGGAAATCCAGACGCCGTTTTGACTCGGATTGAAGTAGAGCGTGTCCAAAAGATAGAACCTAGCGATGTGAACGGCTCTCTGGAGCGGTTCTCTCTTTCCCTGTCCATCTTTGCTGGTATTCCAATTGACGATGCAGAAGAGATTGTCGTTGCAGGTCCCTTGCTGGGGGAGTTTAGGGGGGGGATCGTGATGGGAAGGGTAGAGAGAAGTGAAGTGGATTGGCTTGGAGATGGTCAAGCGATCGCTGTCATTACCTGTGGGGTCTCTGGTAAGGACTGTTTTGATGTGGCGGATTCCCCCTCTCTGTATGCCGATTACATTCCTGAACTCTTGGGCGTTGGGCTGGGTGGCAAGTGGTTGAAAGTGGGGTCAAGTGCTTATAGGGCTGCACTGGAAAGGAGTGTTCCCAAAGGCATAGTATGGGTCGTCTTGGCGGTGTTGCGAGAGCCAGGGTTGGGAGACCGGAAGATTCTTCCCGATGGCGAGTGATGAAGTGGGGTAGGGGGTGTTTGGACTTATGGCATTTAGACCCTACTAAGGTCTACTTGAACCACGGGGCATATGGCGCTTGCCCCAAGGTCGTTCTGGCAGCTCAAGAGCGATGGCGAATTCGCATGGAGCGTCAGCCCAGTCAATTCTTTGCCAGAGATGTGTGGGAGGGGCTTATCGGCGAAGCCCTCGCTCCCCTTGCTTCCTTTGTAGGCGCACGAGCGGAGGACCTAGTGTTTGTAGAAAATGCGACCGTGGGAACGAATAGTGTATTACGGTCGCTTCGTTTTGAAGAAGGGGACGAACTCTTGACCACAACACATGCTTATGGTGCCGTAAGGTCCTCTCTATCCTTCGTTGCACAACGATGGGGAGCTTCAGTCGTTGCCACAAAGATACCTTTTCCTTGTGAAAGTGAAGATGAGATCGTTGAAGCCGTTCTTAGGGGATTTTCGGAGAGGACAAGATTGTTAGTCATCGATCATATTGCGAGTGATTCAGCATTGGTTTTCCCTGTAAAAAGGCTCGCTAAGGAAGCAAAAAAGCGAGGAGTAATGGTCTTGGTGGATGGCGCCCATGCCCCTGGTCATATTCCGTTGGACATCCCTTCTTTTGGAGTGGACTGGTACACGGGGAATGCCCATAAATGGCTCTATGCCCCAAAAGGGTGTGCATTCTTGTGGACTGCGCCAAAGTGGCAAGCGGAAACCCACCCCTTGGCAACCTCCTTTGGTCGGCTCTGGGACGCGGGCTACCAAGCAGAGTTCCTTTGGCAAGGAACGAGGGATCTTTCGGCGTGGTTATCAGTTGTGAACGCTCTTCAGTTTCATAAGGAGATGGGAGGGGGGCGGCTGATGGAAAGGAACCGTACTGTGGCGTGGGAGGGGGCTAAAGAGTTAGCCCTAGCTTGGGAAGTTCCGTTGCCCGCACCAAAAGAGATCTTTGGTTCCATGGTTTCGATCCCAATCCCTTGGGAGGGGATCGATTCAGATGAAACGCGACGAGAAAAAGTGCGGGAACTTTGGGAAACAAAGGGGATAGAGATTGCACTCACTTTATGTGAAGGGAAGGGTTGGGCGAGAGTCTCTGTAGCCCCATACAACGACATCGGCGACTTTGAACAACTCGCTCTTTGTGGATAGGTTTATCCAAACTTCAGTCTTTTGAGTTGCTATCAGTTATACTCGCAAAAATGACGCTTTGGAGGTGTCGGAAATGAGACAATATCAAGTCGCAGTTATGGTCATCCTTGCGGGATGGATCGTTGCGTGTTCGGGAGGTGGGGCTAATCCCTCTCTTGGTGAAGGACCATCAGGTGGGGGCGAGGGCGATGGGGCGGTCTCATTTCCGGGCGTGGGCGAACCTGTTGATGAGATGTCTCCCGGGTGTGACAACTGTGATGTGACGGTAGAAGGGCAAACGATCACGAGTTTTTCCATCAAGTCCCCCGAGTGGCAAGATGTGCAGACAACCGAGTGGATCGTCCACTTCACTCGTCTTTGACAATTCTGGATCTGCTTGGACATGTGGACACCTCCAAAACCCATTGGGCTCTGGCATTCCGGATGGGTTGGGCGTTTATAGCGCGACTTCATACGGATTGGTTCTTTCCGGGATGTCCAGGGAGGCTGGAGACAATACGTACTGCTCAATCTATGTAGATGGAAATGGCAACCAATTTGTGGCATACCACGACAACGCCGCTAAAACCCTAAAGTTCACCGATTCACTATCCTCATGGACAGCAGAAACGATCGATGATGGCTCAGGAGGGCTAAGTTGGGTCGGCTCCGAGTTGGATATGGCGTATGGTGCTGATGGGATGTTCCACATCTCCTATTACGATTCCACGAGTCAAAACCTCAAGCACGCCTACGGATTGCCAGGCGGTGGCACCCTTTATGGCTCAGAAACGTTCGCTGACAACCTAGTAGAGATAGATAGGAGTTCAGGGTCACCTACAACGATTGGACCCTTTACGGCTGGAACACTTGTCCGTGGCATGGCCTACGACAAATGGACACGCATACTTTATGGCGTAGAGCAAATTTCAGAGAGTCTCGTAACGATAGATACGGAAACGGGAGAGT
>JACNFQ010000086.1 GCA_014384545.1 bacterium
GGAGTTCCTCCTTTCCCAGCCCGTCAACCCAAGGGCGATCGTTTGGGGGAAATACATCTCTGCTACCCTTGCTCTCTTCTTGATCCAATCGCTCCCCCTTATGGGACTTGCTTGGCTTTCTCGCATCGGTGGTGTTGATTTGGGTCATTTGGGGGCGGGGTTGTTCGGCCTACTTCTACTCAGTGGTGCCTTGGTTGCTTTGGGGCTTTTCCTCTCTTCGCTGACCGACAGCCCCCTGACTGCTCTCTTGGTCACTTGGCCTCTCTTTATTCTCTTGTGGACAGCCGGTTTTGCTCAAGCAGGAGTGGGAGCATTCTCTGAAGAAGGTTGGGCACGAATTGTGGGGCTCTTCGATCTGCAGGGAAGAATGAGTGGATTTACCCAAGGCGTTATCAACTTTGAGGATATGGTCTTCTTGATTGCATTCGCTCTCTTCTGGGTCTTTATGACCCGAAGGAGTTTGGAGGCTCAGGGGTGGAAATGAAACGATTCCTTGCGCCCCTTGCCCTCCTTTCTTCAGGATGTGCACTTTGGTTCATTGTCCAAGGACAAGGGCTTGGAGAGAGTGCTCTCTTTTGGAGTTTGGTCACCGCGTTGGTTGCGGGTATTGCACTGTTGGGGCAACGCACGCCCGAATCCTCGTGGTTGGGTCAAGCACCTCTTTCTGGAATGGGTCTACTTGTGGCAATCCTTGGGGTTGCTCTTGCTTCAGCCCATCCCATGGAATGGGATTGGACGAAGAATAGGGTAGAGAGTCTTGCTCCTGAAACGATCGCTCTCTTGGAGAGTTTAGAGGAGGATGTGGAAGCAACTCTCTTCTTCTTGGAGATGGGTATGGGTCGGACCGAAGCCGAATCACTCTTTGAGAAAGCGTCCCGATTCTCTCCCCACCTAAAGTGGCGCATGGTTAATCCCCGCCGCGAGCCCTTACTTACGAACGAACTGGGGGCAAGAGAAGGAACGATTCTTCTCCAATCTAAGGGGCGCACTTCCCGGATGAATGCGATTGATGAAGAAGCACTATCAAACGCCTTGTTAGGGCTTAGAGGTTCTCGGCGGATTGCTTGTTTTTCCAGAGGTCATGGTGAGCCACCCCTCCACGGAGATGAGGGGCTTGGAATCTCTCGTTATCTCCTCCAAGAAAAGGGGATTGGGACGGCTGATGTTGACCTTTTCAAGAGACCCGAAGTGGGGTGTGATGTGCTCATTCTTGTCGGTCCAACGGGCGTTTTCCAAGCCCCCGAACTTGAGACACTTTCTACCCTGATGAATGAGATAGGTCTAGTCATTCTCTTTGAGCCTGGAATGGGGGAACGATACCCCTTATTGGATTGGTTGGAAGGGAATGGATTGATGACGAGCATTTGGCCCGTCCTAGATCCATTATCCCAAGAAATGGGGTTTCATCCTTTCCAAGTGTTGGCGCTTTCTGATGCGCTGGGGAAACACCCCATCACAAGTGGTATTGCTGAAAACCTCGTTTTGTCTGTCGTCGCTGTCGTAGGAGCCGATGAAAACTGGGAATCAACACCTTTGGTCCTTTCCGGAGATTGGACTTGGGAAGAGACCGACCTAGAGGCAGATGAAGCTCAGTTTGATGAAGGAGAACGGAATGGTCCCTTGCCCCTGGCGCTTGCTGCTGTTGAGGGAGATAAGAGAGTCGTCTTGGTTGGTGATCATGATTTCGTAACCGACCAAGTGATGGAAGCGATACCCTCTTCGGGAGACCTCTTCTTGGGAATGGTTCGGTGGAGTATTGGAAAGGGAGAAATCGTCGCATTACCACCTCGAGACAGAGGTCTTGCTCCCCTCTCCTTGAAAGCAGGGGATGTCCGCAGATTGGGTTTCCTCTATGCTGGTGCCATTCTGCTCTTGTTGGGGCACGGTTTGGGTACCCATATTGCGAGGAGGCGTCGATGAATAAAGGGATGAAACGGTGGCTTTTTCCAGCCATTTTCCTCTTGATTGGTTTGGCTTTTCTCCACCAATCTCTAAAGGAAAGCAACAACTCGGGTATTCGCTTTGTAGAGCATTCTCAACCGAACGAAATCCTCTTGTTTTCGGGATTAGACGGCACTGAAATCCACTACAGGAAGCTAGGGGACGAATGGGTATTGGCTGCACCCGCGGGTTACACATTGGATCGTTTGGTCCTTAGAGACATATTGGAAGCTCTAGCCCACCTAGAACCCCAAGACCCTTTCCCCCCCAAAGAGGGTTTGGAAGCGTATGGATTGGGTCCTGAAGCTTGGGAAGTGAAGATTAGGCGGGGATTTGATGAAGTTGTCTTTAGGGTGGGAATGGGGGCAGGTGGGATGAGTGGTTATCTCCGATTTGCCGGGGGTGAAGAGGGAGTATTTCCCATCAGCCGTCGGTTGCCTCGCTTGTTGGGTCTGACTGAAGGAGATTTCGTGGACCGAACTCTCCTCCGCACGCCCCCTGAGGAAGTCCAGGCGATACGGATTGTGGTGGGAGGTCCTGTAGAAGGTTTCTTACCCCTTGAATCCTGGCAAGAACACCGACTCCTTTGGGATATCCAGAGAGGCGAACGAGGAGAGTGGATCGACTTGATGGGCGACCGTGCCTTATCTCCTGCTCGAACTGAGAGGTTGTTGGGGATGATTCTTAGTTTGGAGGGGAAGACACTCCTGCACAGAGATTTCTTAGGGGCTCCTTCAATCCAAGTCATCCTCTTTACAGAAGGGGATGAGAAAGTGGTCTTGGGATTGAACCCAGAGGGAGCGGGGTGGGGCGGGTGGGGAGAGGATTTCTCAGGCTTTGGGTTGGGGGAGTGGGAACCTGAATTGTGGGATTGGCATCCCCACGACCTAGATCGTTTGGCGCTCATCGAACAGAGAGCGCAAGGGCTCATCTATGAAAGCGGAGGAGTATCGGTAGACCCAGAGACCACGGGGAGCACTCTCCATGCCGCACTCACAGCTCGTTGGCCGACTGAATCCACCGCTGCAGAACCCCCTATTGCTGCGCCCATTGTCCTTCTGGCAAAAAAGGGAGGAGATTGGGAGATGACCATCCGATTTTGGCCCTCAGAAAGAATCCTACAAATCGCAGGGGGGGGGACATTCCTCCTTCCTCCATCTTGGTGGTTGGATTGGGAGTCGGGGTGGGAGGCATCTGGGTTTCTTATAAGGGAATGAAGAGAGTCATCATTGCCGCTGGGGACTTGGGTCTATCGCCGCAAATAGATAAGGGCATTTTGGAGGGGGCAAAATCGGGGATTATCTCTGCAACCAGTGTACTCGTCACGGGGCGAAAAGCTTTTGGTCTTAGACAACTCTCAAAGTTAGGAGTATCGTTAGGTTTACAACTCAACCTGACATTAGGGATGCCTCTATCGGGGAAGAGTGCACGGTCGTTGTTGAATCCCCGGAAAAAAGAGTTTTGGCGGAGTGGGAGAGAAGTCATAAGAGCCGGAAAAAGAAAAGCGATTCAAACGGAGTTCTTGACCCAGTTACGCCGAGCAAAAGCACTCTTTGGCCCCACTTGGATTACGACTCATGACTACATCTCCCTTCACCCCTCACTCTTTGAAATCCTCTTGGAGATCGCTCAAGAAGAGGGGTTGGCTGTACGGGCACTCGCCCCATGGCAGATTGAGCCGATTCGTGAAGCAGGGCTGTGGTGCCCAGACCACATATCAAGTGCATTCCGTGAAGAGCCCGGCATTACAGTAGGTGGGCTCTTGGAGATTCTGGATTCATTGGAAGAAGGGACAACAGACTTGTTGTGCCATCCAGGGTTCTTGCCCAAGGATCTCTTGGGGAAAACATCCTATACATGGCAAAGAGATATTGAACTCTCTACACTGACGAACGAGAAGATTAGAGAGAGACTGACTTTGCCTGAAAGCCCCATCACACTGACTGGGTTTTCCCCTCAGTAGGGGTTTAGGATTTCCTTATGAGTCTCCGAACCTCCCGCGCCCTTCGCCCTGAAGACCACGATAAGATTCGAGAAAGTGGTGTCATGACTGGGGAGATTCTGGATGCCCTTCGCCCCCTCATCAAGCCCGGAATCACGACGATGGAAATTGAAGACTCCGCCTTGATGGAGGTCAGGGCACGAGGAGCCAAAGCGTCATTTCGTGGGTATCGTGGCTTCCCCTTTGCTACTTGTATCAGCGTCAACGATGACTTCGTCCATGGATATCCCTCTGATAGGGTTTTAAAATCGGGAGATATTGTGACCGTAGATATGGGGGTTCTTTGGAAAGGGTATCATTCCGATTCGGCCTATACATTTCCCGTGGGAGATCTCTCTCCTAAGGTCATCTCGTTTCTAGATTCCGTGTGGGAGTCCCTTTACGCCTCGATTGCCGAAGCAAAACCCGGATCGAGAGCGGGCGAGGATGTGGGTCGAGCGTGTGAAGAGGTGGTCCTTTCTGATGGCTATCAAGTCAGCCATGAACTTATGGGGCATGGTATTGGAACAACTCTCCATAAGGAACCCCATATTCCTAATTACCGTACGAGGGTCCCTTCAATGAACGCCAAGTTGCAGAAGGATGAGGCGATTGCTATTGAGATTATGGCTTCGATGGGAGACCCCTCTACGTTCCAGAAAAGAGATGGCTGGACATTATGTACCAAAGATGGTAGTTTGACCGCCCATTATGAACATACCCTCTTTGTCAAAGAGAACCCCGAAATCTTGACGAGTTCTCCCTTGTGGGAACGACCACCTAGCGAACTCTCTTGCGCGTAATCGTGGCGGGCGGTGGGTGGGGTTGCGAACGAGATGTAAGCCTCCGATCTGCAAGAGCAGTTTTCTCTGCCCTTAGGCAGGAGGGTTTTCAACCTGCATTTTTCGACTTGAAGTCTCCCGACGATCTTCCCCGTTTAGCGACACAATCCGAAGGAAACCCCGTCTTTCTCGCTCTCCACGGAAGGGGAGGGGGGGAAGAGGGGTCCGTTCAGTCTTTCTTGGAGGTAGCCCGGATACCGTTTACTGGATCGGGGGCTCTTTCCAGTGCCCTAGCTCTAGACAAACGGCGAGCCAAGAGAGTCGTTGCCAAGGCTGGGGTTCCTGTCCTACCTGATACAGAGAAGGAGGAATACCCCCATTTTGAGGGGTTTTCCGAGGGGTGGGTTATCAAACCTCTGGATGAGGGATCTAGCCAAGGTATACAGATTGTTGCCCCCACGAATCCTTGGCCAAAAATGGGCAACGCTCCTCTCCTCATTGAACCCCGTGTGGTGGGGAGAGAACTGACTGTGGGGGTTTGTGGAGAAGGAGAGAAGTGCGACGTCTTTTCCCCGATTGAGATTTCACCAAATAGTGATTTCTACGATAGGAAGGCTAAGTACACCGAAGGGGGTAGCACCTACATCAAATCACCCTCCCTTCCAGAGGGAGTTTCCGCTAAGGTTAGGTCGTTTGCCCTTGATGCCCACGTCGCCTTGGGATGCAAAGGAGCTACCCGCACCGATTTTCTCCTAGGAAGGGACAACAACCTGTGGTTCTTGGAGTTGAACACCATTCCTGGGATGACAGAACTTTCTCTCTTGCCCATGAGTGCCCAAGCCGCTGGTATCTCCTTTCCCCAGTTAGTGAGTAGGATCGTTAGGGCAGCATGACAGACCATCCCTGGAACAAGGTATCCCAAGCTGCCAAAGAACTCTTGGAAAGAGCTCGCCCAGAGGGGAATGAGGCTCCTATCACTTTTAGGAGAGATGATGAAGGGCGGTGCCTGCTTTCACCGACTCCTTTGCGGTGGGGAGGCCCAAAAGGAGGCGTTGCTGCCCAGTTAGCAAAGAGAAATGTCCCCTCTTTCTTTTCCCAACTTGGGGAAGAACGAGGTGCCTTGGTGCTTTGCCCCGATCTAAGGGGTTTGGCATCTGATATTCTTCTGCACCTTGTCGGCAAGAACCCCCTCCCGAACCATCCCCCAACGGGGGAATCGTGGATTGTGGAGTTTAGCCAACCCAATACTCATAAGGCGTTCCATGTCGGTCATTTTAGGAATGTCGTTACGGGTGATTTCTTGGTCAGACTGGCTCGGTTTGGGGGGCATGATGTCATCGCCGCAAACTACATCGGGGATATAGGAACCCATGTGCTTCGGGCGATGGTGGGGTGGGAACGAGCAGGGTGTCCTGACCCACCCACCCAAGGGGATTTGGCGAAGTGGTTGGGGGGGTTTTATTCTGAGTGGGCTCAGAAGGAGGGAGAGGCGTGCGAATCTTTCGTTTCTGTCCTTCACCAAAACCTTGAAGAATTGATTGCACTTTACCCCGAAAAAAAGGAACTGGTTGGGATCAAGAAGAGACGCTTGGGGAGGAATAGGAGGCTACTCATGTCCCTCTTCCAATCTGCCTTGCAAGGGAACTTGCCTTGGGCTGAATCTGAAGCAGAAACGTGGAAGGCGTGCCTTGAGATTCAAGATGAAATCGCCACGCGTTGGGCGCAAAAAGATAAAGCGCTCATTCGGGATTGGGAGCGAACTCGGGCGTGGTCTATCGATTCCTTCAACGAGATTTACGATGCTTTGGAGATTCCTTTTGACCATGTCTGGTACGAATCCGAAGTGGAAGAAGAGGCACAACGAATCGGGAAGGAGCTGTTGGAAAGGGGGTTGGCTACAGAGGAAGATGGTGCCGTCTTGGTCGACTTCAAGAAAGAGCCCTACAATGAACCCAAAAAGGATGTCTTGATGTTGCTCCGGCGTGATGGATTGCCTCTCTATTCCGCCAAAGACTTGGCTCTAGCAAGGCTCAAAGAGAGAATGTTCTCCCCTGACCAATCTCTTTATGTGGTCGCCGTTCCCCAGTCCCTCTATTTTTCACAGATATTCACGATTCTTGAGCAAGGCGACCACGCTCCCAAACTGACCCACCTAGCTTATGAGATGGTCAACTTGCCAGAGGGAAAGATGTCCAGCCGCTCGGGAAGTGCTATTCCCTTCTCTGACCTTTGGGAAGACGCTCTGGAGAGGGTAGGAAAGCGATGTCGAAACCCAGAGGGAAAGGATGTTCCTTTGATTGCTCAAGGTGCCCTAAAGCACGCGATGCTGTCTAGAGATTTCAACAAGAAGGTTCTCTTTGATTGG
>JACNFQ010000050.1 GCA_014384545.1 bacterium
GAGCGTTTGATGGTCTTCACCTAGAAGGGCATCGTCTCTTTGGTCCAGGCTCTACACTCCATTTGGTTTGGGCACGCCAAACAGAGAGTCCCTCTGTGGACCAATCGGCAAACCTCTTTATCGCTTCCACACTTGGTGCTCTTGGAAATGGTTGGGACCTTCGCCTTGGCACGTCGCTAGGGGTAAACAGCCGTGAGGGCGGATTGCTAGGGACAAGTGAACGACATAAAGCGTTTTGGATCGGTGTGGATGGGACTCTCCTTGAAGCGCTTTCGTTGTCGGTTGATTGGCACCAAACGAATGGAGAAAACTTGATGGGCAACCCCAACGGAGCAACGAAGGATGACGCCTGGAAAACGAGTCTCTCCTTCCCGCTGTTTGGCGATTGGGTCGCTACCTTCCAAGTTGCACAATGGGGTGGAGCAGCGTTGATTCCTGGAATGGGAGGTTTGGGGAATGGCCCCCTCTCTCCCTTCTCCAATGGCGCAGGGGGCTTTGCAACGGATGGTCAAGAGATTCAATATCGCCTTCACTATCGCGATTGGGAGGGGGGCTATGCCCTCCTAAGAGCCGAGAGCAACAAGGCGACGACTCTCTTCCTTAGGTATCGTGTTCTGTTTTGAGCGAGACTCTTCTGCTAGCCGATTGGGTCGTTCCTGTATCAACTCCAGCCATCAAGGAGGGAGCCCTCCTCATTGAAGGAAAGACGATCAAGGCGGTTGGCAGACAATCTCTCTTTGATGGGTGGTGCGGAAAGAAAGAGTCGTTTGGTCTCCTTATGCCTGGATTGGTCAACAGCCATAACCACGCTTCCATGGCAGCATTTCGGGGATTAGCAGACGACTTGCCCTTGATGGAGTGGCTATATGGTGAGATTTTTCCTAGGGAAAAAAGATGGGGAACGGCTGAACTCGTCGCTGCTGCTTTTCCAGGAGCGATGGCAGAGATGATTAGGAGCGGAACGACTTGTTCTGCAGATATGTATTACCACACAACGGTTTCGGCAACTCTAGCCGCCCGTGCGGGTTTCCGGTATGCCCCAGGCGAAGGGGTGATTGATTTCCCCAGCCCCTCATTTGAAACCGTTGAAGAGGGGCTAGTCGTTTCTCGCCAACTTGTTGAAAAGTTTGCGGACCATCCCACCGTTCATCCCACTGTGGCCGCACACGCCCCCTACACATGTGCTCCTGAGACGCTTATCTCTGTTGATGCCTTGAGTCAGGAATATGGTGTCCCCTTCCAACTCCATATCGCTGAGACACCCGACGAGACTCAGATTATTCAGGATAGATACAGCACAACTCCTGTTCGACATCTCCACAATCTGGGGCTACTCTCCCCACGCCTCCTTGGAGCCCACTCTGTTCATCTCGATGAAGAAGAGACCGCACTTTATGCCGATGCAGGCGTCAAGGTCTCCCACGACCCCGAAAGCAATGCTAAGTTGGGCAGTGGATTGGCTCCTGTTCCCCAGTTCTTGGAAGCGGGCATCACTGTGGGGCTCTCTACCGATGGTCCCTGCTCGAACAACGACCTAGACCTTTTTGGAGAGATGCGTACGGCAGCACTTGTCCACAAACTCCACGGGATGGACCCCACGGTGCTTCCTGCTCCTCAAACGCTCCGAATGGCGACATGGGGAAGTGCAACCGCATTAGGTATCGGGGATAAAGTCGGAAGCCTTGAAAAGGGGAAAGAAGCAGATATCGTGGCGTTGGATCTTTCAAAACCCCACCTGACACCTCTATATGACCCTGTCTCCCATCTGGTTTACTCGGCAGGTAGAGGGGATGTGTCTGATGTTTGGGTCGCTGGAAAGCGCCTCTTACAAGATAATGAACTTGTGACGATGGATGAAGAAGCCTCACTTCTTTCGTTGCGCCAATGGGGAGAACGGCTAAGGGATGGATAGAGCGACCTTAGGGAAGCGTCTTTCTCTCCTTGAAGAAAGGGGAGAAGGTTGGGAAGAGGTTTATAGGAATCTGGCACAACGAGATTGGAGACTTCCTATTATTGTCCTAGCAGGCCCCCCTGGTGCTGGGAAGTCTACGCTCCTTGCTCATGTAGCTCTCCACCACCCTCAATGGGCCTACTTACTGGTAGACCCCACAGACCCCCTTACAGGCGGGGCTGTTCTTGCCGACAGGGCGCGCATACCCTTTATGGAGGATGCCCCTTTTGTCCGCTCTGTGGCTACTCGTGGCTCGGCGGGGGGTGCCGCCACAGCACTTTGGCCGATGTTGCGGCTCTTCAACGAAGAGAACTATCCCGGGGTCGTTGTGGAGAGCGTAGGTGTGGGGCAAGTCGCCGACTCTCTCCGTGCCCTCGCTGATCTTCTCATTGTCGTCCTCTCTCCCGAAACGGGAGATGCCCACCAAGCCGTCAAGGGTGGCTTACTTGGTGAGGCGGATATTGTGGTCGTAAACAAAGGTGATTTACCCGGTGCAGAAGCGTTGGTAGGTCATCTCAATGCTCTAAGCCAGAAAGATCCTCTCCTCGTTTCTGCGATGGTGGGGAGCGGACTTGTCCCTCTATTAGACCGTCTCAATCACCTCCCACCCATCGATATCCCGAGGCGACTTCGCGGAGAAGCGAAGGACTTTGCTTTGGCGGGATTCTCATCGGAGTTGGAGCAACGCCTTGACGCCTGGAATCTTGAAGGAACGCCTCTTGACCTGCCCTAGTTCATCTGACACCCTAGGATTCCCCCTATGAAAGTATTGGTGGCAAAAGTGGGGTTGGATGGACATGACCGGGGGGCGTTGCTGGTGGCGAGGGCGTTGCGGGATGCGGGGCACGAAGCGATTTACTCGGGGCTACACCGAACCCCACCTGAAGTGGCACAGATGGCAGCAGAGGAGAGTGTAGATGTCGTCGCTTTGGGTATCTTGTCAGGTGCCCATATGACTTTAGTTCCTAAAGTGCTTTCGGCGATGGAAACGGAAGGGATTTCAACGCCTGTTGCAGTCGGCGGCATAATCAGCGATACCGAGGCGAAACTTCTGAAAGAGTTGGGCGTGGGCGCGGTCTTTCCACCGGGTACCCCGATGGCAGAAGTCGTCTCTACCCTTGAATCACTAACCGAATGAACTTTGCGACCTTCTTTGCCTTCCTTTTGGGGGCCGCTACTTTGGCGTTCGAGGTCTATGGTCCCCGTTTGATCCAGTCCCATTTTGGGTTTAGTCCCGTTCTTTGGGCTTCGGTCATTTCTGTCTTCTTGGGAGGGCTAACGGTGGGCTATTTCTTGGGGGGTCGTATCGCCGAAGATTCGATGCGAAGAACGAAGATCTTCTTCCTTTGGATGGGGGCTGGGCTCTTCGTCTTCTTCTCGCCTGTAATCGCTTCCTCTGTTGCTGAACTCTTCCTTTCCCGGCCTGGTGCTCCTCCACTTTGGGAACCCCTAGCAGGAGCGTTCCTCATCTTCTTCCTTCCCACCGTGGCGATGGGCACAGCGTTGCCTGTTTTGGTGGCGATTACGCCCACTGGTGGAAAGGGCGCCGGGCGCCATACGGGACGCCTTTTAGGTATTAGCACCTTGGGGAGTATCTTAGGGGTACTGGGACTTACATTCGGATTAATGGGTAGGCTATCCCTTCCTCAGATTGCACTCGTCCTTGCGCTGCCATGGGTCGCTGGAGCCTTCTGGATGCTCAGAAGGAAAACTCGACCGATAAATGCCATCAGCACCCTCCTTTTTCTCGCACTTCTTGGTTCACTTCCCCATGCGGAGAAAACCTTATGGGAGGGGGACTCTTTGCTTCACCACATTCGCGTTGCAGAAGATAAGACCCATCGCGCCCTTTTCTTCAACAATTGGATGGAGAGCGTGATGCTTATTGATGATCCCTTAAAAGGGCACTTCCATTACATTGAGGCGTTCCATCTTGCAGCTCATGCGGTAGAGAAAAAGGGGCGAGTCTGTTTGGTCGGCTTAGGAGGGGCTTCAGCAGCAAGGACATTCTTGGCACGGTATCCCCAAATGGAGATGGTCGCTGCCGAGATTGACCCCAAGGTAGAGGAACTTGCCCAGAAGTGGTTTGGAATCCCCTCTGAACGGATGGAAGTGAGGATTCAGGATGGAAGGCAGATGTTCAAGAGAGAGGGTGCCCCTACCTGCAAAGTCGTCTTGCTGGATGCGTATTCAGCAAGCCGGTATGGGGCTTGGATACCCTGGCATCTAACCACAAAGGAGTTCTTTACAGAGGTGCGGGGGCAAATGCCCGAGGGAGGCGTCGTCGCTTACAACGTGATTGGACAGGTAGATGGCGCTTCTTCGTGGCCCGTTCAGGCGATTGCCAAGACGATGGGAACTGTCTTCCCATCGGTTTGGGCTTTGCCCATTCCCGAAAGTAGGAATGTCGTCCTATTTGGGTTTACCACACCACAAGACGAGGATACCGACTGGTCTACCTTGGTCGGTTGGGGGGGCGCACCCGAACTCTTGAGGCAACTCACCAGCCGAATGACTCTAGAGATTCCTCAATCTAAGGGTATCCCCATCCTCGTAGACGACTTTGCCCCCATTGACCTGCCCGGTCTGATGATAGGTCCCTAAGGGTTCTCTCTTCTAGAATCCCACTATGAATGCTCCTCGGCGCTTTCTAACAGCGGCCAGTCTCTTTGATGGTCATGACGCTGCCATCAATCTCATTCGTCGCCTCATTCAAGATGCCGGTGGAGAAGTCGTTCATATGGGGCACGACCGCTCGGTGGAGGAGATTGTGATTGCTGCACGGCAAGAGGACCCCCACGCCATCGCCCTCTCGTCCTACCAAGGCGGGCATATCGCTTACTTCACCTACTTACTAAAACGGCTCAAGGAAGAGGGGCTGGGGCATATTAGGGTATTTGGGGGGGGTGGGGGTACGATCCTGCCCGAGGAGGCACGCGAACTTGAACGGCGTGGTGTTGCCCGGATATTTCGACCCGAGGACGGCACCGACAAAGGACTTGAAGGCATTATTTCTGAAGTCTTTGACCTTTGCGATGTGGAACCCTCATCACTCAAGTCCAACAAAGGTGAAGGCGCTTTGGCGAGGGCCCTTACACGGATTGAGACGGGCAATCTTGAAGAAGGCGAAGCACCAAGTAAGGGCGCATTGGTGGTGGGGTTTACAGGAACGGGTGGTGCGGGAAAATCATCTCTTATTGACGAACTCGTTCTTCGCCTGCGGCGGCAAGAACCAAATAGACAGATTGCGATACTAGCAGCCGACCCCACAAGAGAACGGACAGGGGGGGCGCTCTTGGGAGACCGAATCCGAATGAATGCGATCTACGACGGTGGTGTCTTTATGCGAAGCCTCGCTGCCCGACGGGAGCGCCCCCTTATTGAGATTGTAGCATCGGCGGTAGAGAGAACGAAAGCCGCGGGATACGACTTGGTGATGGTTGAAACCCCTGGCATTGGGCAAGCAGACAACCCGCTTGGCGACCTTTGCGACCTCTCGCTATATGTCATGACTAGTGATTATGGTGCTCCCTCCCAACTAGAAAAAATAGAGATGTTAGATAGAGCAGACTTAGTCGTCTTGAACAAGTTTGACCATCGCGCTGGCGAGGACGCTCTTAGAGAAGTGCGCAGACAAGTCAGGCGTCTCCGATCCAAGGGAGAGGGCACCCTAGAAGAGCAACCCGTCTACCCCACAATTGCTAGCCAATATGCTGACAAGGGTGTGGATGCGTTGGCTACCGAGATAGAGAGACTGCTTTCGGGGGGGGATGGTGAGAGAACCCACCCTGTTGTTTCTGCCAGACAGCACCTAATACCATCCGATAGAGAGAGGTATCTTGCTGAGATTGCACAGGTGGTGCGCCACCGTAGAAAGCGCGTATCTTCGCTATCAGGAAGAGTCCGCCTTGCAGAGGCATTGGCGACTCTCCTTATTGATGACGGAACGCCTCCACCATCTGGATTCGTCCCCTTCCCCTCTCCTCAAGGGACACTCCAAGAGAGATACAACGATGCGTTATCGGGGATGGGGGAGAGCGCCTTGGTCTCTTTGCGGGCGTATGACGAGACCGCAAAACGGTATGGAGGCGATACGGCGACCTATTCGGTGCGGGGAAATGAGATCAGCGTCCCCGCATCCACAGAGTCGCTCTCTGGGCTTCGAATTCCCAAAGTTGCACTCCCCCGCTTTTCCTCGTGGAGCGACCGCTTGGAGTGGATTGCCCAAGAGAATGTGCCTGGGGCATTCCCCTACACCCAGGGGGTCTACCCTTTCCGCCGTACAGGGGAAGCTCCCACACGGATGTTCGCTGGGGAAGGACCTCCAGAGAGGACGAACGCTCGTTTCCATCTCCTTGCCGAGGGGCAACCCGCCACTCGCCTCTCCACGGCGTTCGACTCGCCCACCCTTTATGGCCACAACCCCGAACCCCGTCCCGATGTCTTGGGCAAGGTGGGGGAGAGTGGCGTCTCCATCGCCACCTTGGATGATATGAAACGCCTCTACGCGGGGTTTGACCTTTGCGCACCCACCACAAGTGTCTCTATGACGATTAATGGCCCCGCCCCGATGCTCTTGGCGATGTTCCTGAACACCGCCATCGATGACAAACGGGGGCGGTTTGAGGACGAGAAGGGGAGAGAAGCGACCCCTGAGGAGGCTCTCGCCCTTAGGAAGAAAGCTCTTCAGCGTGTGCGCGGCACTGTTCAGGCGGATATCCTCAAGGAAGACCAAGCACAGAACACCTGCATCTTCGGGACGCCCTTTGCCTTGCGGATGATGGGGGATATCCAATCGTGGTTTATTCAAGAGGGAGTAAGGAACTTTTACAGTGTCTCTATCAGCGGATACCATATCGCCGAGGCTGGTGCCAACCCTATCTCTCAGTTGGCTTTTACTCTTGCCAACGGATTTACTTATGTGGAACATTACCTGTCGCGGGGGATGGAGATTGACGACTTTGCCCGCAACCTCTCCTTCTTTTTCTCTTCAGGCATGGATCCCGAATACCAAGTTCTGGGGCGGGTCGCACGACGCATCTGGGCGGTCGCTCTTAGGGACAGATATGGTGCGGGGGAACGGGCACAAAAACTAAAGTACCATATCCAGACAAGCGGGCGAAGCCTCCACGCCCAAGAGATTCAGTTCAACGACATCCGGACCACCCTTCAAGCACTGATGGCGTATTTTGATCGGTGCGACAGCCTCCATACCAACGCCTACGACGAGGCGATTACCACCCCCACCCCTGAAAGCGTCCGGCGCGCCCTTGCAATCCAACAGATTATCCAGCGGGAGTTCGGCACCGCCCAATGCGAGAACCCCCTCCAAGGCGGTTTCCTTGTGGAGGAGCTGACAGACCTTGTGGAAGAAGCGGTTCTGACCGAGTTTGAGAGACTCAGCCGCAGAGGAGGGGTCTTGGGTGCGATGGAGTTGGGCTACCAACGAGGGAAGATCCAAGAAGAGAGTCTCCATTACGAGCGACTAAAACATAGCGGGGAACTCCCCCTTATTGGCGTGAATACTTTTCTTGGAGACGACCCTCAGATAGAAACACCCAAGAATGTCACCCGAGCCACAGAGGAAGAGAAAGATCTCTGCGTCGCCAGATGCATAGCCTTTGAGGGCGACCACGCCAAAGAGGCACCAGAAGCTTTGTCCCGTCTTCAGTATGCCGCCTTGGAGGGAAAGAACCTCTTTGAAGTGCTGATGGAGACGGTGCGTGTGGCAAGCCTAGGGCAAATCACCAAGGCACTTTACGGCGCTGGGGGTCGCTACCGCCGAAGCCTCTAGTCGAGGGCTGGGGAGGGGGCGGTCTCCCCAGGACCGAGCCCGACGCGCTCTCGGGCGAAGTCAAGAGCCTCCTGGAAAAGGCTCCGGGCCTCCGCTGTCCACTCAGCCGTTTCTGGCGTGGGCTGGGTGAAGGCGATGACATCGCTCCACCCCTCAATCGTTTCGGGGAGACGACCGGTGCGGTCGTAGGCCCACAAGAGAATCCCGCTTGTCCACCACTCCATATTGCGCTTTTCCTTGGCGGGATTTCGGGCGAAAGAAGTGTCAAGAACCCACCACCTCTCAGCCCATCCCTCGGTGCGCCCCTTCCCGCAGAAGAGCGCCCCCACCACCCTAGCCCCCTCCTCGACCGACTCCAGCCAGACCATCTTGACGCCCCCGTAAGGCATTTCCTTGTGGTGGAAGCCCTGAAGGTTGTCCTTGGAAGGGGTTGTCTCGGAAGGGAGCAAGACCCATTCGGAGGCCTCCTCTCGGGGCAGGAAGGGCACCCAAGGGTTCTCCACTAGGTCGGACGCTTGTGGCAGAGACCCGCCAGCCCATCCCAAGGTGCCAAGGGAGAGGTACCACAGGCCCGGATGACAGTTGGCGTAGTCGCCCTGCGGGTGCCCCCATCTCTCGGGGAAATAGCGGGCCACGCCCGCTAGGATGTTCGGCTCTCCCGAATCGCTCTGGACCTGAGGAGCCACCTTCCCGGCAGTTGGGACCTCTCCTTCAGTCTGTGCAGTCAGACACCCCGCCAGCCCGAACAAGCCTAGGACCAACGCGCCTTGAGCCACCCGCCAATCGCTCTCTCTATCCATCGCCTTCACCTCCCCGCATCAAGTTCCGCATACCGTGCAGTGGAAGAGGAACCCAGGACCCCCTGTCTGCCCCCCCGCCAACGCCTGTTTCGCTTCGATGAAACAGGGGCAACCCTCCCCGACTGAGATATCCACGACCTGAAAGTCGCTGGGAAAGAGGCACGAAGCTTCAGGCAGTGAATCGCAGCAGGAGACGAAACACCAAGCCGCCGGATTGCAATTCGCTCTCGAGGGGTCATTCATCACGATCATGGAATACCCATTCCTTTCAATGACGAGGTTGCAGGGGATGTTCTGAGGCGGCATATCCTCGAGATCCGCCCAGAACCCCGTATCGTTCAGGCAGTCATACCAGAGGCTGATAAAACCTGGACCTGACCCCTTGGTGAGCGTGATCTGGCAACACCCTCCACATTCCTCAAAGCCGAGAAGCCCCACAGCCGAATCCAGGCAAGTGCGGGAAGGAGTCCCCGCAGAGTGGGTAGCAGGCTGGGTGGCGTCCACAGCCCCGACTGTCCCTAGGATGAGCGCGAGGGCGAGAACCATACTCATATATACATGCTACATTATGTTTTGATAGTTGTCAAGACTGGACGCAAGTGGCGGCGGGTGTTCCGTCGCCTCCCCAAATCCGTTAGGTCGGGGTTTGTGGCTCTCCGAGCCACCATGTCGGGTGGCTCCGGCACAGAGCCGGACGCTAGCGTCCTTCTCTGGCATCCGTCCCTCATGTCCACCCCTCGGGATGTGGCAAGGCGTGGAAGCCTTGCCCTATAGTGGAAGGGTCGCCCTAACGGGAAGAGGATAGCATCCCCACAAGATTCCGCTAGGTCGGGGATTGTGGCTCTCCGAGCCACCATATCGGGCGCTCCGGCGCTAGACCAGCCCACCTTTTTTCCGCGCAGGGCTGGAGTTGCCTCCACCGCTTTAGCTGACGTTGATTCCCCGCACGGATTGCTGTCCTCCTCCAGCTATGGATGCCCGTTCCCATACTGCTCAACGGAGTACGAAGACACACCCTCTTCTAGAGGCAAACCAAGCAACGGTTTCTATGGTATACTCTGCACTCGGACACAGATGGGAACCCCCGATGCTCCCCAACCGCGACCGGACAATTGGGAGGTAACAAATGGTGATGAAACGCTCGGTCTTTTTCGTAGGGATCTTGCTCGCCGCAGGGTGGGGGTCCCTCTCCATCCTTACAGATACACACCTGAGAGCCGAACACCTGCCCGCGTGTATCAGTGGGTTCTGCGACGTTGTCGTGCCTGCGCCAGAAGTGAATCCTGCTTCACGGGTCCAAGCGGATGGGACGATTCCTCGTGGTCAGGCGAACATCATCGCCATGGCGGGAGCCCTGGAAATGGCCATCAAGGATGGATATCCATTCCCTCAGGATGCAACGTGGCTCCTCGAGCATGACTACCTACCCCACGCAATCTGCCGCCCGGGAGGTTTGCCTGAGGATTCAGCCAGTCTTGATGGTGCCAAGGGTGGCGATTTCACTCTTGACTCCCAGTCTGGACAGTTCTCGCTCTCCATCGTTGGCCTACCCGGCAGGATGAAGGTGGAAGCGGATCCAGGCAAGATCCTGACAGGACTCCTAGAGACACCGAGCCTCCACAGGGATCTCTTGGCAACAGACAGCCTGGCTCGCAGGATGTTCGTGCAGGCACGGTGGATCACCAACGCCGGTAGGCTTGGTGCCACTTGGCCCGACAGAGTCGCCGCAAAGGGTGGGAACCTCAACTTTCCCGACGCGTCCTTGGCAGCACTCGCCCCGTGGCTTCCCTGCACCGGGCTGGTGAATCTGGTCACGGGGGAACCGCTGGCCGAGGGCATGGGTCCCGGCGAGGTGACGATCGAATCGGTCGCTGGCATCGTGGGCGATAGGCCAGGGAGAGGCTACCGGGTCTCCGTGCACCATCCCTCCGGTGCCGACCTGTCATGGAAGATCATGCTCGCCCAGCCGCCGAACTGAGTTCTTGGCGGGTGGACAGGGTGCATTGAGGTCTTGGGTCGCGGTAGCTCTCCTCGTTGCGGGGTGTCTGCGCGTGGGGTCGGCACCAGAGGGCGACCGACCGGAGCCTCTCCTGGACCACGAAGTGCCTTGGGCATGCGTTTCGCAGGATTTCGCCGAGCACCGTCTTCTCCTATTGATGGGTAGGGAGTGGGTTTGGGCAGGGCGGCCGGGCAGCCTCGGTGATCTGTTTTCAGGGCTGGGCGCGTTGGCCACAGAAGAAGCGGGAGAAGGAAGTTGCCTCAAGGAGAGTGGTCAGACGCTCCTCATCAGGTCCATCGGCGATCCGGCCCAGAGCACGCTGTACGAATGGGATCCCCGCGAGATGCCCGAGGAGGCGGCGTTCCCCTACACACGGGTTGCCAAGAAGGACTGGTCCGCCGTGATGTGGTTCCGTGCGGTTTCGAGGTTGGTCTTTGGGGGTTTGCCCTACGCCGACCCGCCGGTCGCAGATTGTTCACCCCCGCCCGTCCCCCACATTGACGGATACCGAATCGCGTCCGACCCAACGGAAGAGGGATGCCTTCTGAGCCTTTGGCGAGGAGAGGAGCTCATCCATCGCATCGCCCTTGAAGTCACAAAGATACGGAAGGATTTTCTGAGCGTCTGGCCTCCTAGGGATTGATCCCGCTCTTCCCCCCGATCACCGACCAGGGAAGGGGGGGACTGGGTCGCCCAAGACCCCTTTTCTTTGGGGGGCGGCTAGCCTGTCGAGGTTGTTGAGGACCCCGAAACCCTTCGCCTTTCGTGCCTGCCAGGGGCCTCCAAAGCCTGGGATCTTGCCCTGGTGCGGGGACAGGCGACCGGCCATGAGGGGATCGGGCTAGCCCTGGGTGTTTCTGCTAGGCTCAGGCGACGCAATCCAAATCCGTGGTGGCCGTCAAGGCCGCGGGCGGCTGCGGGCCCACGGGGAGATCCCAAGTGACCGTGGTCCCCTCAACGGAAGCCGGCGGGTCCGCAACGACCACAGGGCATTCCAGCGTAACGGCCACATCGAGGGAACTGCCGGGTGACGCCATGCCCATCATAGGTTGGGTCATCTGCCAGAGTGGGAGAAGAACCTCCGTGGAGAGGGTGACCTCGACTGAGCCATCTTCAAGGACAGTTCTCGTCAGTGCCCCCGGGGTGGGCACAGGGTAGAAGTAGGTCCCATCCGGGGCGCCCGCCGCGAGAAAACCCACCCACTCCGAGACATACTGGTTCCAGTCCTGCAGGGTGGAGAACCTGAACTGGAAGGAGAACAGGCAGATGTCCCCAGCCGGATTCGGATTGGCCCAGCCGTCCATCGCGACGTCCACCCCAATCTGGGCAAACCAGGAGGACCCCGCGCCATCAGGATCGAATTCGTTGGTATTCGGGGCGCACCCCCAATCGGGGAAGAAGGGCTCCTCCTCGACCCAGGTCACCTCGACGGCCCCGTCCGCCCCCACCTCGATCGCCACCTGTTGCTTGGGCGACACACCAGCACATCCGGCAAGCGACAGAAGCAGAAGCCCCCCGGAGAGGACGACAAGCCCCCGGCCGCCCATCATCCCTAGCCCCTGCACTCGCCTCATCCGCCTTCCCCCTGGGTGGTGACCTCTCCGCAGGCCATCCAGACGGATTCCCCCGATCCAACAACCGATGAGGGGCACGCTTGGATGTCGCAGATGTTCTCGCAACCCTCAATCTTTCCCTTTCGGGGGTGTTCCTCGCTGTTCACTCTTGCGCACCGGGCAAAACCGGCCGTACCGAACTTGCATCTGCAAGCCCACGGGGCACGTGGATCCCCTTGGCAACGGTCCTGACCGGCTCCCCCCATGTCAGGACGGCCCCGCCACTCTCCAAGGCCAGATCGATCGTGTAGGTGGCGTTGTCGCACCCCCATCCCATAAGGGCAAGGCCCAGCACCAAGATGACAGTGCCACTCCCGTTCTTCATTCCGGTGTTCACTTTTCTCCTCCTGCGAGAGCAACAGCCCTGAAAGTCGGCGAGCAGGACCAAACGGTCATCGGTTGCCCTGAAAGCCCCCGGCCGCAATAGTCTACACCGCTGGTCCAAGTCTTTGCGCTCAACTTGCGGATTCATGGAATCTCCCATGGTGGATAAGGCTGGGAATTGGCGACGGATTCTAGGTGTCGCCACGCGTCGGGGCGTGGACATGAGGGACGGAGAGCTACAACCGCCGCCTGATAACGGATTGGGGGTGGCGACGGAACACCCGCCGCCATTAGGGGGAGGCTATAAGGAGTAATGGGATTGGGAAAACATGGTGGGGTTGGGCATACGATGGGGGTATGCCACGCTTAGCGGTCATTGGGGGGTCTGGGCTTCTGGGTTCCCATCTTATCGCTGCCCTAGAAAGAGAGGGATGGTCAGCTTCGTCAATAGATAGAGTACCCTTCCCCAAGAACGCCCCTAGGCCCCCAGGGTTTTGGGAACTATGTGGTGATGCCCTAGATACAGCGAAGTTGGCTGAAACCCTCAAGGGGGCTGATGCAGTATGGATAAAAGCTGCAAAACTAGCAGGCGACCGCCATGACGACGATGCTCTTCCCGCATACAAGCGCATCAATGTGGCACTGCCACAGAAAGTGATGGAGATGGCCGGAAAGATGGGGATTCCTCGTATCTATCTAGACTCATCCGATGCCGTCTTTTTGGATACTTGGACAGAGGGAAACCACCTTCCTGACAGCCCCCCCTGCCCCAAGGACCACTACGGAAGAACGAAAGCCGAAGCAGAATCTCTCCTAAAGGAATGGGCTATGGCGAGTGATGACCGCTCTGGGCAGATAGTTAGATATTCGCGTGTGCGTGCCTTTGAAAGTGGCGGTGTTCTAGCGCTTTGGTGTGCCCAAGCGTCCCTGGGGTTGCCCCTTCGCCTTTTTGGAGATGGGAGCCGGGCGGGGTGTGCCATTCATCTGGACGATTGTGTGCGGGGCAGTGTGGCTGCCCTCTCGTTGGCACCTCGCTTTGCCACCTACAATCTAACCCTTCCACCCATAACTCTCTCTGACCTCTCTTCAATCGTTGCCCAGTTGCTGGGTGAAACAGGGGTTTCTTACGATGACGACCCAAGCGATCCCACCGACCCACAGATCCACGCTATGGACCCCGGCGATAGTTGGGAGCGTTTGGGGATAGTGCCCCGAGTTTCGTATGACCAAATGGTTGAAGAGACCGCAGCGTTCGTCAAGGAGCGACTAGAGGGGGAGATTCCCCCTTGGGTTCGCCCCTTCAAGAATCTTCCTGGTATTCAAGCGCTCATTAGAATATCCCTGATTGCTGCGTCCCGGAAACGTGGCATTCCACTTTAGGAGGTAAAGATGATTAGTATTGGAGATACTGCCCCTAGTTTTACGCTGTTGACAGCCCACAACCCCCCAGATGGCGCCCCCTTACGCCCCGTCTCATTGGACGCTCTACTTGCAGAAGGCCCCGTTGTGCTGGCTTTCTTTCCCGCGGCGTTTACGGGTGTTTGCGAAAAAGAGATGTGTACCTTTAGGGACAACTTTAAGGCACTAGGTTCTGCGAACGCTTCGGTTGTGGGTATCTCAAGCGACCTCCCCTTTGCCCAAAAGGCGTTTGCTGACCAAAACGCCCTCCCTTTCCCGCTTCTGTCCGACCTAGGGGGAAAGGTTGCCACATCTTTTTCTGTCGCTTACGACGACTTTATCGGATTATCTGGTATCGCCAAGCGCTCGGTCTTCGTCCTCAATACCAAAGGAGTTGTTACTTATACTTGGGTAACGGATGACGCTGGCGTAGAGCCCCCCTATGACGAAGTGATTGAGGCTGCGGAGAGCGCATAAGTTTCCTTAGACTTATAAGACCTTGGGGCTCCACTATTTGCCATATGAAGAAGGGGTTCTGTATCTCAAGTAAGATCTCTTTTGAAGAGGGAGATAGTGCCGCGATGCCCCCAAGAGATCCTAACCAAGGTACACCTTTCCAGAACGGTGTTTGGGATGCGCTAGCATCAATCCCCTCTGGAGAAACCCGCACTTATGGTGAGATTGCCCAAGAGATAGACCGTCCTATGGCGTTTCGGGCAGTCGCAGCTGCTTGTGGTGCCAACCCCTTCCCCGGGCTTGTCCCCTGCCACCGCGTCGTTGCTAAAGATGGCTGGGGCGGATTTTCGGCACCGGGCGGACTTACCCTTAAGATTCGCATGGTCAACGCTGAAAAATGAGTGAAATTGAGACTTTTATGGAAGCGTTTGCGTCAGGTCGGGCTGAACTGCCACCAACCGGACAAGAGACTCTCTCTCTCCAGATATCTCTACACAAGGAAGGTCATACGGATGCGAGCAAATGGGTGGGGTGGCGGGGTGCTGTGCGTGCATCAGATAATGATGAGCCCAAGGTAGAAGCAGCGTTGCTTCATAACATTGCCTCCTTCCTTCTTCCCGATTTTGATAGAGGGGTTGGCAAGGAAGATGCAGAAGAAGCGATTCGGGCAACAGAAAGGGCATTACCCCTTCGCGCCTATCTTGCGGAACCTGGTCCCCTCTGTTGGGCTTGGTGGGATTTGGGCACGGCACGCCTAGCTGCAGCAGACTTAGATGGGGCTGTCCATGCCTTTGGCGAAGGGCTTAGCCTAGCCGAGGGACTCATGGCAGAGGACTTGGGGAAAGAGATGAATAAAGAGATTCGTCTCCATGCGGCATGGCTTCGTTTGATGTCTGCCCGCGCATTAGCCCGTAGCGGGGGCAATATAGATCACCTTTCCAAAGGTGCTAACGAGGCAGCAAAGACCATCATTAGAGAGGGCGACAGTTGGGCGGCTGGCGCCGCCACCTCCCTTGCGGATCTCTCTACTTAGCTCTTTTTCAAGGCGAAATCGGCTTGAATAAAGAGATATAAGAAAGCGATATCAATCAGAGCGAAGGGCATCAACACGCCTTGGTGAGGAACGGAGTTGCCTAAGAACAGGAATCCGAAAACAAGAGCGATGAAGACGCTCTTCATCAGAATGCCTAGCCAGACAATCCCTTTGTGACTCTTGGGGTCTTGAGCCACGAAGAGAAAACCTAGGCCAAAGATGAAGATGTAGAGAGCGGGAAGGAGGATGTAAACGGGATGCACCTCCATCGCTGCACGATCTCCCAATAAGTCAAAGATTCTCTGTCCAAAGAGGGCGAAACCCGCCCCCAAAACGATGTCGTACCACCCCCCCCACCAAAATATCGTCCTAATCACACTTTCCTTCATTGTGCCCTCCTTGTCTCTTCCACTCTCATCTTACGGTATCTTCGCCGCCTCTTTTCTGTTTCTTCTTTAGAGTAAAGGAGACGAACGAGGTTCACAAATTGACGCCGAAAATAACTCTCCGTCATCCCTAACGGTTTGAAGTTCAGGTCAAAAAGGGTGCACCTATCCCAAGCCCCTTCTCTCAGGATACGCCTCTCTTTTTTGAGTCGGGCATAGAGGGGCGTTCCCGGAAAGGGCGTCAAGACCGTAACTTGAACCTCATAGAGTGAACTCTCTCTTGAGAATCTGAGTACATCTTCAAAGACTTCGGGGGAATCACCATCAAGCCCTAGAACGAAACATCCATTGACGGTAATTCCCCTAGATTGAATCGCCTGAATCGATCGCTTATACCCTTTGACCTTTCCTGCCTTCCAGTTGGCTTGCATCTCCACACCCTCTAAAGATTTGCGCCTTGGGCTTTCGAGTCCAATAAGAACCTGTTGACAACCCGATTCAGCAAGGAGATCAAGAAGTTCTGGGTCTTCGCCGATGGAGATATCTGTTTCAGTAAACCACCTTATTCTCTCCAGAGCCAACGCCTTCAAAAGCCTCCTTGAATACGCTCTGTCCACAAAACTGTTGTCATCTGCTAGCTCAATAAAGGGGTTATTCCAGATTCGTTTGATAGCACGGATCTCTTCCACCACTTTCTCAACGGGTTTGGTCTTATACTTGGGGGCGATTAGGTATGAACTGGCACAGAAATCACATCGCCAAGGGCACCCTCTGCTCGTTTGGACTGTCAAACGGTTGTATCTATTGGCGTCAAGGAGGTCAAATCTTGGGATAGGTGCATCTGCTAGGTCAAAAGGAAGTGCTGTTCTATAGACTTGCTTAAGAGATCCCTTTTCGCAATCTCTAAGCACTTCCCCCCAAAGAGGCTCCCCCTCTCCTATCACGACGCTGTCGCAGTGGAGAAGTGCCTCATCAGGACAGACCGATACATGGAGCCCCCCCATCACGACCTGCGTCCCCATTGAGCGAAACCTCTCAGCGACTTTGTAAGCCTCAAAAACCTGTGCTGAAAAAGTACTCAGAGCAACGATGTCCAAACTTTGAGGCAATCTCCCCCCCTCTCTATAGTCCTCAATCTCATAGTAAGAGATGTCGTGGTGCTCGGGTGTCAGAGCTGCCAGAGTAATGAGCCCCAAACTGGGCAATGAAGCAATCACTTTGTTTCGTTCTACAAACCCAGGCAAGGTAAGCCCCAATGCTGTCAGTGCAGGATCGTGGGCACGAACCCCACTCATCGCCACAAACCCCACCCTCAAAACAGATATCGAAGAGCACTTATCGTGCCAAGAAGGAGGGCAGCAACGGGGATGCCAAAAAGCCATTTTAGGCGTGGATTGGACGCAAAGAGAATACAGGCTAGGGGCATCGTTACTGCACCAAGAATGAAAGCGCCCTCCGCCACGGGGTGCGCCTTCTCCAACGATGAAAGGGTTAGGGAAAGGAGAATATTCAAGACGCCTAATCCGAAGAAAGAGATGTGAGCAAGGCGATACAAACGGCGACGAAGCGAACTATACCCGCCCAACCAACCCTCTTTATTGAAGCGAAGACCGAGGAATGCCCCAGAAACAAACCCAAGGGAAATCCAGACCCATCCAAAGAGAAGATTCACGGAGCCACCTCCACTTACCGACTAAAGTCCAAGTCTAAACGAAGCCACCCCAAAGAGAATGGGACTCTTTCTCCTATCTATCTCCAATCATGTGAACTTGAAGGTAGCGTATATAATAGACATACCGACCGGTAGGTATGTCACTACTTCAAGCCCAATCCCAAGCGACGATTCGTCGCATCCAAGACGCTGCACGCACCCTCTTTCTCCAGAGGAGCTATGCCGATGTATCGATGTCAGACATTGCACAATCAGCGGCACTAACGAAGGGCGCTCTATATCACCACTTTCGGAGCAAAGAATCACTCTATTTGGAGATGATGCATGCCGATTTGGATAGCAAACGAACACTCTTTCTTAGTGCGATTGAAGAACCGGGGTCTACAAGGGATAGATTGGCTAGGCTCACACTCGCTTATTTTTCGTTGCCTGCCTCTCAGCGCGACCTTATCCGCTTGGTTAGGCGCGACAACAATGTCTTTGAAGAACCCCTGCGAAGCGCGTTGGTCGCCGCCTACCAAAGGGCACTTCCTGAACCGGTAGAAACGGTCTTGAGAGAAGGCATCCACCGTGGCGAAATTGCCCCTACCGACCCCCGCCTCCTCTCGTGGCAATATGTCGCCTTGGTTGAAACGGCTCTTTCTCCCCACGCTGACCGCGTTCTTCCCACAGCCAAAGAGAAGGTAGCCTACACACTTTCCCTCTTCCTTGAGGGCTCAATAGGAGATTCGAATGCAAAAGATTCTTGATTGGGAAGGGCTCTCCCTAAATGAAGTCCTAACTTTGGCACGGGATGTCCTTGAAGACCCGGACCTTCCTACTGTCGCCAAATGGCGAGAAGGAGGGGGAAAGGTTTTGGGTCATTTCCAGGTCTATTTCCCCGAAGAGATTGCTCATGCTGCGGGGATGCTTCCTTTCAAGATGAAGGGATTCCCTGTCGCTCCCGACCATGCAGATTCTCGCTTTGGCTCCTTCCTCTGTTCCATCATCAAAACCTCTCTAGAGGTCGCTCTCTCGGGTACCTTGAAACTCGACATGTTCGTCACGCACCCCATCTGTGATGCTGCCCGAAACCTAGGGGCAATTTTTGGTCGGAATTTCACCCACCCCTCCCCCATTCTTTACCTCCCTCAAAACCCCAACTCGTCCCACTCCGTTGTTTGGCTGACCGAAGAGTATGAACGGCTTCAAAAGATGGTGGAAGAGGTTGCCGGGAAGAAGATCTCTCAACAAGACCTAGCACACTCCATCGCTCTCTTCAACACCAACCGAGCCCTGATCCGTAAACTCTATGCATTAAAAGACGCAACCCCGTGGAAGATTGCAGCAGAGGATGCCTATGCATTGGTCGCCTTGGCTGGTTTTGTTCCCCGAGAAGAACATAACGCCCTCCTTGAGTGGGTTCTCCCCCAACTCCAAAGTAGAGACTCTCGCGAAGAGGACCGTGTTCGTATCGTCTTTGAAGGCGCATTTTGCGAGCAACCCCCTCTAGATCTTGTCCGCCTTCTGGGTCGAACGACTTACGTCGTGGATGATGATTTCCTTATCGGTCTTAGATACCTCTTGGAGGATGTACATCCAGGAGACGACCCCCTAGAAGCACTTGCCGAAGCTTACATCAATGCCTCTTCGTACAGCCCCGTCCAGCACGACAACCGCAAGCACAAGGAGAAACTCCTCTTGGGGAGGATTCGTAATGCCCGCGCTGGTGCTGCCGTGGTGGGCGCTGCCAAGATGTGCGAGCCGGGTCTAGAAGAGTTGGTCAACTACACCCACGCTCTAGATGATGCTGGTATCCCCCATTTTGTGACCGAGTTTGAGGAGAACATGACGAGTTTCTCTACCCTTGAACTCCAGTTAGAGACTTTTGTAGAGAATATGCTTTTTGCCTAGGAGGAACGTAAGACTTATGGATTCAATTATTGGAAGAGGAAACAAAGAAGGAGCCCAAATGTTCAGGGACTGGTTTGATGGTCTGACCCAAACCGCCAATGCGGGCAATAAGGCTGCGTATGTCTTTGTGATGGGTAGCTTTAATGAGATACTGCTCTCCTTTGACCTTCCAGTCGTCTTCCCTGAGATTCACTCCCTCCAAACAGCCGTACGACGCTCGGCACTTCCCCTCCTGCAAGAAGCAGAGGACCATGGCTATTCCCCTGATATCTGTGGGTATGTAAAGGCTGATATAGGTGTTCAACTTCGTGGTGGCGAACACCCTATGGGGAAGATTCCCAAGCCCGGAATTGCCGTTTATACGAATGCTTGCAACACTTATATCAAGTGGGCTGAAGCCTGGGAGCGAATGCACGGATGCCCCATCTTTACTCTTGATGTCCCGGGGTCCCGAGAGGCTGACGGAATCAGTTGGCAAGGTGATTCCTCTTTTGAGAGCGACCGCAAATATGTAGAAGTCCAAATCCGCGAACTCATCACCCTCTGTGAAGAGATTACAGGGAAGAAGTTCGATATTGACCGCCTCCGAGAAACGATGAATCATGCCAATGCCATCAATAGAGGATGGGCCCGTATCCTGGAACTCAATAAGAGTCGCCCCTCCCTCTTCAATGCCCTAACCGATGGCACCATCTACTTGGGCGTTGCGAATGTGATGCGTGGAACCAAAGAGGCAGCTGATTACTTTGACAGATTGGTAGAAGAGATGGAAACGAAAGCAGCACAGGGCATTGGAACCCTTGCCGAGGAAGAATGGCGTCTCGCTTTTGTCGGTGTTCCCTGTTACCCCATCTTTCGCCGATTCAACGAGATCTTTTCCGAATGGAAGGGTACATTCGTGACAAGCACCTACCTTTGGTTCGCTTCGGGTGGATCCAACATAGGGTTCCAATACGAGATGAAGGACCCCATAAAAAGTCTATCTGAGGGCGTTCTCATCAGTGTAAGAGATTCAATGGACTCTATGTTTCACCAAGATCGCATTATCCCAAAGATGGTTGAGGAGTTTGATTTGGATGGCGTCGTTTATCACCCCATCAAGAGCTGCAGAACAGTAAGCACGGGTTTAGCGGATAGCAGACGTGTGCTCACCGACCAAGGTATTTCTAGCCTCTTTATAGAGAGCGACATGATGGACAAGCGCGTCGTGTCAGAGGCTCAGATGAAAAATAGGATTGATGCCTTTTTTGAAGGTTTGGCATCAAAGCGAAAACAGCTCTTGGTGGCAGGAGGTTAGTCATGGCTTATTCAGGTGGCGTTGATGTGGGAAGCACCCAAACGAAAGCCGTAATTCTTGACGAGGATGGTGCGATTATCGGTCGATCCCTAACGGATACAGGGGCGAATGTGATGGCTGCCGCCAAAGGTGCCTTTAGAGACGCTTTAGAGGACGCTGGTCGCATGGAACAAGAAGTGGAATGGGTCATTGGTACAGGGTATGGAAGGTATCGCGTGACTTTTGGCAACGACCAAGTCACCGAAATCTCTTGCCACGGACGAGGGGCTGTTCATCTCCATCCAGACACCCGCACCGTCTTGGATATGGGGGGTCAAGATACGAAGGCGATCAAAGTTGCTCCCAGTGGAGAGATTCTGGACTTCTGCATGAACGACAAGTGTGCTGCGGGAACGGGGCGTTTCTTAGGCGCTGCCTCTTCGGCACTTGGGATTCCCCTTCCCGACTTAGGACCCACCGCCCTCAAAGCCCGCAAAAGCGTCCGCATCAGCACGACGTGCACCGTCTTTGCCGAATCGGAAGTTCTTGCTTGGTTGGGCAAGGGGAAAAAAGTGGAAGATATCCTCTGGGGCGTTCACCAATCAATCGCCACCCGTTCTATGGGACTCTTGAGACGCGTTGGGGTCGTTGAAGAAGTGACTTTCACTGGGGGAGTCTCCAAGAACGAGGGGATGGTAAAAGCGCTTGAAGATGCCACAGGCGTTTCTCTCAACATCAGCCCCGAAGGACACTATATGGGCGCCGTTGGGGCAGCACTTTTTGCCCTTGATCATATCTTAGCGAGCCGCATTCCCAAGGCTGTGGAGGCATCATGACCATTACGGCAGGTATCGATGTAGGTAGCACCTACGCAAAGGCTCTAATCTTGGACGACAGAATGAAGATCTTGGGACAATCGATGCTCCCCACAGGATTCCTATTGGGCAAAGTCGCAAGAGATAGTTTCGAACTTGCCCTCAAAGAAGCTGGACTCGAACAGGGGGATATCTCATACACCATCTCAACAGGGTATGGACGCCACCAAGTTGATTTCAAGGATATGGCAGTGACCGACCTAACTGCAGGGGCTAGGGGTGCCATTCACCTCTATCCCAATACACGCACCATTCTGGATGTGGGTGGACAGACAATGAAAGCGCTCAAAGTCGACGAAAAGAAGATGATTCAAGGGTTCCGCCTGAACGACAAGTGTGCAGCCGGCACAGGGGCATTCTTAGAGAAAACAGCACGGTATATGGGGTACGAAACAGAAGAGATTGCCCCCCTGCTCCTTACCTCTAAGAGTCCGGTTTCGATTTCGGGTGTCTGTGCCGTCTTTGCCGAATCAGAAGTCATCAACCACCTTTCTCAAGGTGCTCCCCCTTCGGAAATCATGCAAGGTTCTGTTGAATCCCTTACACAGCGTGCCCTCCAACTCATGAAACGCGTCAAGGGTGGTCCAGGCTATTCTCTTATTGGAGGGATTATGCGCTTTTCTACGATGCCCAAAGCCGTCAAAGACGCTTTAGAGGGCGAAGTGAATATCCCCGAGGGTGAAATGACCCAATACATCGCTGCTCTGGGCAGCGCACTCCTCGGTCACCTCCGATTAGAGAGACTCGCCTCAGAAGCCGCCACGGTATGACGGGGCTTGGCGACAGACTCCCTCTTATCCAAGGACCTGCACCACCTAAAGGCGATACCGACCTCATCAAAGCAGGTTGGACCCGACGGTTCCAAGCCGACGAAAACAGGGCAAAGGAAGCGCGTGAACTTTACGAAAGTATGGGGCTTGAAGTCAAAATCGTTCCGCTTGCACCCACCGAGTTTGCGAGTGCTTGTGGCACTTGCCCTCAAACAGCTGCTAAGGGGAGCTTTCTTGTCTATACCCGAAAACGAGACAGATCAACATCCCACAACACCACCTAGCCAAGGTATCCCATTTCACGCAGTCGTGCTTTGATCGCTTCTTCCTCTTCTGCCGTATAGTCTCGCCCCTCCCTCTTTCCCTGAGTTCCTTCACGCTTCACGAGGGGTCTCTTCCCTTCCTCCCAGATGTCCATCTCACGGCTATCAATATCTTCTGGTACAGGAATCCCCAGCTGAGAGAGTATCGATAAGTAGGGGTCCGAAATAGCCGCCTCCTTTCCCTTCTTGCCCACTTTGATTCCTGGTCCTTTTGCCATCCAAATTCCTTCCATCCTATGGAATCCGTTGTAGGGAAGAATAGCGTCACTCCAACTGGGGGTCAAATCGAAACGACGAAAGAGCGAACGGTATTTTGGAGGAATCTCATCTTCTGAAGGATCCAACACGCCTGTTTCGGCTAGGTTCCATTCCACCACCAAATCTGGCGCTTCCTCCAAAAAGGGCCCCCTATAAATCTCCTCTCTTCGGTGCACTTTCTTGACCGCTTTGATTCCATTCTTCAGACTAGCCTCCTCAAAGAGCTTGATTAGTTCCTCACGCAAGTTCTCATACTCTTCAGCCTCAACGATTCCTCGGGGCTCTCGCCCCTTAAGATTGATATGGATTTCTCCCATATTCTTGGCGTCTGTTACATAGACTCTCGTTTGCGACCAATCATAGATAGATAAGATCGTCATCCCTTCTTTATACGCCTCTTTCTGTTTCTCGAAGAGTCGGTTCAGGAATCTCTTCAAGGGAAGGGGCAGAACCTTCTTTAGAGCCAAGAAAAGGTGGTGCTTTAGGCTAGAGAACTTCCCCAACAACGGAGCGAGCGCAATCATCTTTTCGGCCTTTGCCACGGGCACCTTCAAGCGAAGATACCCCTCTGCCTCCAAAAAGCCGACGAAGTCGGGGACTCTGTGGAAGGGTCCCATCCCATGGTCGCTCAGTATCCAAGTTGTCGTCTTTTCACCCACACACGCTGCCATGATTTCACCCACTGCCTTGTCCACCTCTTGGTAGACCTCTCGCATCACGCCGCCAAACCGCTCCGCCTCCCTTTCGTCGTGGAGTGGATGTTCCCTGTCGTGGAATTTCCAGAAATAGTGCCCCACCTGATCGGGTGAGGGGAAAACGATAAAGAAGAGATCCAACTCGTGGTTCTCTAACAGATGGAGAGAAAGCCTCCGTTGGAAGTCCGTATAGGACAAGAGGTTTTCTCGTAGAACCCCATATCCCTCTTTCGTTTTTCTCCCCGGAGCAAACTCCATCATGCCATAGGGCTCTCCCAAGGCGTTCTCTACCTCCTTGCGTAAATCCTTCGGCGAAAAAACAGATTCATCTTCAGGGCTAGGTGCCCCCATCCCCGCAATGTAGATTCCATCCAAAACCTCGGCTGGGAAACCCATGGGGACATTCACAATCCCACATTTCAGCCCATGTTTTTCGGCTTGTCTCCAGAGAGACGGACCCGCCACATGGGTTCGGTTTGGAAACCTCAGGTCGTAGGTTCCCCTTACGACTTGAGAGAAATCAAAGACCCCCGTCTTTCCGGGATTCTTGCCCGTTACCATACTTGCCCATGCACACGGCGTTATCGGCTCTAAAGTGCTTATAAGAACACCTCTAGAACCTCCCTTGGCGATACGGGATAGGTGGGGGAGGCTTCCCTCATCCATCCACGGCTCCATCAAATCCCAAGTCGCACCATCCAACCCCAAGATCAAAGAGCGAACGCTCACCCTGCACACCCCCCGCCCACCACCCTCGTTCCTTTATAGATCACAACACTCTGTCCGGGTGCCACGACTATGGGCTGGGTAAACCGAACCGTAGTTCCGTCAAACTCTTCCACCTTGTGACGCTTTCCCCGATGACGGATACGCGCTTCCAACCCCCCTCCTCTGCACCGAGAAATGAGATTAACAGAGGTTAGGGGCACTTCATTCCTTGCTCCTGCTCCATAGGGGCCAACTGTCACTGTATTCTTTTGGGCGTTCTTTCCCACAGCATAAACGGGTTGTCCCAATGCAACGCCCAATCCTCGTCGCTGACCCAAGGTGACGGTGTGTTGCCCCCTATGTTTTCCCACCACCAAACCCTCTAAGTCCAAGACTTCCCCTTCGTTCTCTTCTAGAAGAGCCGTAATACCTTGGGGGGCAAAACATAAATCTTGACTTTCTGGTGTCTCCGCAGTAGGAAGTCCTACCCGAGCTGCCTCCTGACGCACATCTCCCTTAGAGATATCCCGCCCCAAGGGAAAGAGAATCTTCTCCAAGGCAGGTTTTGGAGTAGACCATAAGAACCAAGTCTGGTCTTTCTTAGTATTCGCCGCTTCATGGAGTTCCACTCCAGATTTGCCCTCTTCCCGTCGGGCATAATGTCCTGTCGCTAACTGCTCAACCCCCATCCTCCGAGCTTGTTCCAATAAGGCTCCAAACTTAACCACCCCATTGCAGTCGGCACAGGGACTGGGCGTCATCCCCTCTCGCAATCCCTTCAAGGCAGGCTCAATCACACCCTTCTGGAAAGCATCCGCATAATCAAGTGCAAAGAATGGAATCCCTAACTCTGTCGCTACTGCTCTAGCAGCCTCTGCGCTCCTCAAGTTGCAGCATCCACTTCCGTCGCCCTGCATCAGCTTTAGGAAAACCCCACCCACTTCGTGCCCCTCTTTGACCAATCGCCATGCAGCTACAGAAGAGTCCACTCCTCCTGAAAGGGCGACAAGCACCCTCACACCAAACCTACCCTGCGGCGTTGATCTTCTCGGTCCATTCCTCAACGAAACGGGGCGTAAAGCCACTCGTTCTATCTAAGACCTCACCATCCTTGAAAAGGATAAATGTCGGAATGCTCATCACCTGGTGTTTGGCAGCAACACCCTGGTTTTCATCCACATTCACCTTAACGACATTGGCGACACCCTCCATCTCCACTGCTAACTTATCCACAAAGGGGGCAGCCGTTCGACAAGGTCCACACCAAGGTGCCCAAAAGTCAACAAGGGTTAACCCCTTGCCGACTTCTCCATCAAAATCTTTATCTGTCAACTCTACAACCATATACACGCCTCCCTTTGATGCCACCGAGCCGTTCCAACCCTAGGCCCTCGCACTGAGGGTAATACAGGTGGCTCTCGCTGCAACCCCTAAGGGGAGCGATGCGCCCCTAATCAAAGAATTCGAGGCGGGGCGGATTGGTCACGCACCCGGTCGCGCCCCTATTCTATCCTCCCTCTAAAATCACCCTGTGGATTGGAGACTCACTTCGCTCACCCTTTCAGCCCTCATACTCTGGGCAATAGCCTGGGGAAACGATGTAGGGGCTGACGCTGTCTTGGATCTCTTCCAACCAGGCGGAAGCCCCAGGATGGCTCGGGTGATTTCGGTCTCGCTTTGGGACGACAACAAGAAGGTCGCCAAACTTGACGCACAAACCGTCGTGGAAAGGGGCACGAACCAGTTTGATCTAGAGGGCATTGAAAACGCCCTTTTCTACCGCCACTACGAACCCTATGTAACCCTATCTGCTCCTGGAGCAATCTACGATGATGCCGCCGAAAGTCTCCAGTTTCGGGGACCCTTTACGGCCACCACCACAGACGGAATCGTTGCCACAAGCGAGAGTGCCTTGTGGACCCGCCGTTCTCGAATCTTGGCGTTTCCTCGTCCTGTTTCGATTGCTACTGATGATGTCCTCATAGAAGGAACCCGCATCCTCTTTGATACGGAGGACGACCGCGTCGTTATGACCGGCCCCTGGCACATCCTCTTACGCGCGGGAACGAATCGTCCCAGTCTATCAGGTGGGGGGGCGATTTATAACACCCAAGAAAAAGTCCTGCTCGTTAGAGAGGTCGTTGAGTTGGGTGAAGTTTGGGACCCCGCCATAGCTACCGCAAAACGAGAACCCCTCTTTCGCGCCCTAGGCCCCATGGCTCCCCCAGGGAGACCCCATCTCCGCTCGCGAGATTGGGACTTGGGAGCGACCCTCTTTACCGTAGATGTGCTTTCTGGAGGTGCGAGGATGACGGGGGGGATGGACATTGGACTCGGAGGGCAAGACGACAGGGAGAGTCTGACTGCTCCTCGGGGTGAGTTTTGGTGGGAAGCAGGATACGCTGACTTAGAAGGTCCCGTTGTTTGGGACAAAGGGGTTCGACACGCCGAAGGAGACCGAGCTTTCTTGGACCGAGACAAAGATGAAGTCCGGCTTGAGGGCAATGTCACACTTTTTCCTGGAGAAGGGGTTCTTGAAAACGAAGGAGAACCCTACCTTTCTGCAGGAAAGACCGAAATAGAGAGCGACCCCGAAATCTTTCGAGCTTCAGAGGGTTTTATCTGGGAGGAGGGGATGACCCTTGTAGCAGGCGACTCTGTCGTTTGGTTCCCTGAAGAGAATCGTCTCGTTCTCGAAGGAGGAATCACCTATCTAAGTAGAGAAACAACCCTTGAAACAGATGCCCTCCGTCTTTCCAGAGAAAGTGCCCGCTTTGCTGGAGAGGGTCGTTTCTCTCAAGGGGACCTTGTCGCTCAGGGGCAAGATGGGGTCTTGAACAGAAATACAGATGCTTTGACCTTACGGAATGCTACGGGAAGTTTGGATGGGAATCCTTTTGAGGCGACATTCCTAGAGAGACTGGGCGAAAAAGAATGGTCTTTCGTGGGAGGTTCAATCTCACCTTCAGAGAACTTGACCCTTGACGGAGACCTACAGATTGAAGAAAGCAGCTCTACAGGAACAGTTGTTAGGGGAGGTCTTTCTATTGGAGAGGTGCGGGTGTCTAGTGATTCTCTCTCCTTTGGATGGAACCCTGCCACAGCACTCTGTTCGCAATCCTGCGGGTTGGACAGCCCCCAATGGGTGGGAGAAACCGATTGGGTAGAAGCGAGTGAGGGAGCTTCGTTTTCTACGGCTCCTATCTCCTTGTCTCGAAGGGGTGACTGGCTGGGTGTGGGGGGTGTTTCTCTCTCAAGTAGGGGCGTCCTTGCTGAAGAGGGGAACTGGGTTTTGGAACAACCCGTTCTTTCCCATCCTGATTGGACGGTTTCAGGAGAGAAAGGGAGAATGCCTGAAGAGGGAGATTCTTTGACCATCTTGGGACAAGTTCGCATCGAAGATAATGTGGGAAAGAGAACAGTCCGCGGAGAACGGTGGCTTTGGGAAAACACCACAGAGTCCATCACCGTTGAGGGCAATCCCACTATTGAAGGAGAAAAGACGATGATTCGCTGCCATCGTCTCCTCTACAAGGATGATTTATGGCATGGAGAGGGACCCATTGACTGGATCCACCAGAACGAAATCCGGTCTACTTCGCTCCAAGCGGACCAGTTGACAGAAGAGAAAGGAGGATACCTCTTAGAAGGAAATGTAGAGATGGTAAGAGGGGATGTCACCGTTCAGGCAGGATTGGCGCGCCTAAGGACCTCCGCCGAAACTATAATCTTCCAGTGGGATGTTGTGGTCTTGCTCAAGGATGGAACGAAGCTCTCTGGCGAACGCTTTCTTTTCGATTTAGATGAAGGGAAAGGTGTACTAGATGGTGGGGCAAGCGGCGTGGTCGTAGTGGACTAATGGGTCTGTTGGATCTTTTTTCAAAGACGGAACGAGAACTCCGTAAGTTCCGACCTTTGGTTGCGCGGATTGGCGCACTGGAAGAAGGAATGAGATCTCTCTCTGACGATAAACTCGCTGCTCTTACCCCTGCTTTTAGAGAGCGTCTGTCCCAAGGCGCTTCCTTGGAAGACCTTCTTCCCGAAGCGTTTGCAGCGATAAGAGAAGCCGCTTGGAGGCGTGTTGGTCTTCGCCCCTACGATGTGCAACTGATGGGCGGAATCTGTCTCCATCAAGGACGCATCGCCGAGATGACAACAGGAGAAGGAAAAACCCTCGTGGCAACACTGCCTACCTATTTGAATGCCCTTTCAGGTAAGGGTGTTCATGTGATTACGGTCAATGACTACTTAGCTAGAAGAGATGCAGAATGGATGGGTCCTATTCACACATTTATGGGATTGACAGTTGGCTCTCTCCAACATGGAACACCCAAGAGTGATAGGCGCGCCACCTATAGCAACGACATCGTTTACGGCACCAACAGCGAGTTTGGTTTTGATTACCTCCGCGACCATATGATTCAGCGCCCCGACGAGAAAGTCCAGCGCGACCATTCCTACGCCATTGTGGACGAAGTAGACAGCATCCTTGTGGATGAAGCCCGAACTCCTCTCATTATCTCAGGCCCCCCTTCAGGAGATACGGGGAGTTATCAACACGCATCTAAAGCGGTCCGACTCCTGAAAGATGCCGATGTAGAGGTTGAAGAAAAGTCCCATAGTGTCTCCTTGACAGAAAAAGGGACAGAGAAGATTCAGCGTGCTTTTGGGGTGGAGAACCTTTATGACTTCGAGAACAACACCCTAAACCAACGCGTCAACCAAGCCCTCAAAGCACGGTGGTTGTATCAGGTTGAAAAAGATTACATTATCCACGAGGGTGGCATCATCATCGTAGATGAGTTTACAGGACGACTGATGTTTGGTAGACGGTATGGTGATGGGCTACACCAAGCGATTGAAGCGAAAGAGGGGGTCCACATTCGTGCCGAAACACTGACAGTCGCTACGATTACGATTCAAAACTACTTTCGTCTTTACACCAAGTTGTCAGGGATGACGGGTACTGCGAAGACTGAAGAGAGAGAGTTTATTGAGATCTACGATATGGATGTCCTTCCCATACCCACCAATATGCCTCTCCAAAGAAAGAAGGAAAGGGACGAAGTTTACAAGACGGAAAAATCGAAATATTCCGCCAGCGTCCAGAAGATTCGTGAGAGTTACGACAAGGGGCAACCAGTCTTGGTGGGGACCGTCTCGATTGAGAATAGTGAGCTCATCTCTAAGTTGCTCCGAAAAGCACAAATCCCCCACCAAGTTCTCAACGCCAAACATCACGAAAAAGAAGCGAACATTATCGCTCAAGCAGGGCGATGGAAAGCGGTCACTATCGCCACCAATATGGCAGGTAGAGGGACGGATATTCTTCTGGGAGGAAACCCCGAGTTCTTGGCTAGGGATATCCTCTCGGAGCAAGGACACGACCCCTTTGCAGACGATCTGAATCCCGAAGCAGCAGTTCTTGCCCAGACCAAAGCAGAGAAAATATGTAAAGAAGAGGCAACGAAAGTGATTCAAGTGGGGGGTCTCCATGTCTTGGGTACCGAGCGCCATGAAGCACGCCGAATAGACAACCAACTCATGGGGCGTTCGGGTAGACAAGGCGATCCAGGGAGTAGCCAGTTTCTCCTTTCCCTAGAAGATGACATCATGAGAAGGTTCGCAGTGGATCGTGTCGAAGCGATGATGGAGCGGTTTGACTGGCCAGACGACGAAGCGCTTTGGCACCCTCTCCTTGACCGAATGATTGAGAATGTCCAGAAGCGGATTGAAGGGCACCATTATGAGGTGCGGAAATCGTTGCTGAAATATGACGATGTTCTCAACGAACAGAGGCGCATCATTTACCTAGAGCGTTCCCGCGTCATGGAAGAGTCCGACTACTTGACCCAAGTTCAGTCCTTTATTGAAGCGATTGTGGACGGAAGCACAGAACTCCATGCCTCACCCAGCCTTTCTTCTGCCGAATGGAATAAAGCAGGATTGGTTCAAGAGCTCTCCACCCTTATTCCTTTGCCACCCAACGCTTTAGACCGACTCTCGGGAGAGAAAGAGCCAGGGGAGCTCATAAAAGGGTGGGCTTTTGAAGCGTTAGCCAGCCGAAAGGAGAGTTTGGGAGATCAGCTAATGGACCAACTGGGTCGGTGGGCATCACTTAGGGCTGTGGATCGGTTGTGGATGCACCACCTGACAGATATGACCAACTTGCGCGAAGGTGTCTCGTTGCGAGGATACGGGCGCGTCGATCCCCTAACCGTCTATGCGAAAGAAGCGTATGAGTTGTTCAATGCTCTGGTGGGGAAGATTCAACAGGATATCGTTCGTGCTGTCTTTATGGCCAAAGTAGAGACCAGGCCGCCCCCTACCTATCGTCAGAAGACACCCCCCCCCAGCTTGCCCAAGAAACCAACTACCCCTTCTGCCCAAGCTTCTCCTTACGAAGGGGTAAAAGAGAAAGATCAAAAAGTAGGTAGAAATGCTCCCTGTCCCTGTGGGTCTGGAAAAAAGTTCAAAAAGTGTTGCGGACGGTAGTCCTACCTGCTAAAAGAGGGTTTTCAGCCTTTGGATTGGGTCTTCTTTGGGGACTACCCCTCCTTTTTCCCTCCCTGTGGTTGCTCCCCTTTTTCACGCTGATACCCGCTGCGATTGCCGCTAACAAGTGGTCAGCAGGAGCGTTAGCCCGTGCCGCCTTCTTAGCCTGTTTTGCCCATCACCTTGTAGCGGTCAAGTGGATCACCACATTGGGTCTATTCCCGTGGCTTCTCATTCCCCTTATCATCTCTGTAGAGCTTGCCCTTTCGGCTACACTCCTTGTGTGGATTAGAGAGAAAACGAGTCCTGAGTGGTGGGGAAGGGTCTTCCTTTTCCCGTCTATCTGGTTTCTCTACGAAACCCTTAGAGCTCTCGGTCCTTGGGCATGGACTTGGACCCATCTATCGCACCACTTGACTGGCGCCCCATCGTTATTGGGTGGGGCGAAATGGATTGGAGGGACGGGGCTGGGATTCGTGATTGCCCTTATCGCCTCTAGCTGGTCCTACCGAAGGAGATTCCCTTGGACACGAATGGTGGTTGGTTTTGGTCTTGCACTCTTCGCGGGAAGTCTATTGATTCCTGCCCCCACCCCTTCAGGGACTATTGATGTCGCTGCGATTGCCCATGGCTATTCGGTAAGAGATGGGTGGGGAGCTTCTTCTGCAGATGATGCTGCTACTTTCTATCTCAGGGAGTCCTTTGGAGAAGGGGCGGATATCATCGCTTGGCCCGAATCTGCCCCTGTTGCTCAGTACCCCGATGCCATTGTGGGTGCATTGGCTCGCAAACTTGACACCCCCATCCTTTACGGCGACTACACCTATCAAGAGGGAAACTACTACAACCTATATGGAGGCGCTGATCGCACTGGTGAAGCACTACCCTCCTATCGAAAACGGGTCTTGGTCCCCATGGGCGAACGCATCTTCTTCCGCCCCTTTGTCACTCAGTTTCTTCCGGGTTATTTATGGCCAGAAGATGATGCGACACCTGGTCCTGGAGACCCTCCTCTTTCGGTCGCAGGAACGACAGTCGGTCCCCTCCTCTGTTGGGAGACGTTATTCGCTCCCCTTGCACGCGACCATGTCTTGGGTGGAGCAGAGTGGTTGTTGGCTGCGACCAACACCTCTTGGTTTGACCCAACTGCAACCGAAATGATCACCCGATTCCAAGCCTTGCGCGCTATTGAGAACGGTCGCACTCTTTTATCCGTCGTTACGGGCGGGGGCAGTTCAATGGTTGATGCTCGTGGAAGGAACATTTGGCAAGCAAGTCTGGGAGAAGATGTTGCGGAAGTCGTATCTGTTCCCCTCCACAATACCCTCACTCTCTATACGAAATGGGGGGATTGGCCCCTCATCCTCTTCTCCGTCTTTCTTCTGGGATTCGCTATGATACAGAAGAGATGATTATTCTCATCCTTTCGGCATTTGGGTTGGCTTCAGCTCCTGTTCTCTTGGAAGCTCCCCCGTTGCGCCCTCAAGAAGCCCTTCTCGCCGTAGGAGGAAGAAACCTCTTTGCCCTCTACGCCCCCGAACCGAATGGGGAAGAGACCGTTTGGCGCCTAAGGGTCGTGGATGGATATGGAGAGAAACATCTTACTTTCCGCGTCAGTGGGCGAACGATACGCCCCTTGGATATCGCCCTTTCTGATGATACAGTTTGGTTGGCCACTTGGCCTCAAGGTTTTTATCGGTTGGGTCTCACCACAAAAGAAATTGAAAAGAAGTTGCCCGGGGATGACCCCCTTTTCCGGATGATGCCCATGGTGGGGGGGCGTTGGACAAGTCCCAATCTCTTTTTGGGGCTGACAAGACGCTTTATTTATGAAGAGTTGGAGATGGCACCCCACTTTCTTCTCTTGGATTTAGAGAATGTAGAGCCTCATAGGGATGATGTGATTTCTATTGGGAATGTTCCTGGCGCCGAGGACGACTTAGTCGGTGTTCGATTCTCCCGCATCTACGGAGAGACTGCTTTGGGCTGCGTTACACCAGAAACAGATGGTGTTATTGACTTGTGCCATTTTGACCGCGTCATTCAGTATCGGGAAGAAGGGGAGGGTCATATCGCTCGTGGACAGCGTGTTCTTCCCCTCCCCATCAAAGACTATCTGGTCATGCCCAATGGACGGTATCTTGCCCTAGAAAGTGAAGGGAACTTCCTCTTTGATGGCTGGATTGGTTTTGGGGACCCCCAGACGACTCCTCTGAACCACCTGTCCCGTGATTTGGGTAAGCCTTGTGGAGAGCCCCTTCTTCTTGACCTTGCTGCTGGAGCACAACAGCCTTGGGTTCTCCTAAGTTGCCGCACCGAGGGAAGCCTCTGGGCTGTCCCCTTACCCTAGTTTTCCCTCAATAAGGTGGGGAAAAAAACCCTCCCACGCCTCCCGAATCGGTCCGAGGGGTGCCGACCAACCCGAACAAGCCAATCGGTCATCTCCTGTGACGACTCCTACTGACAAGGACTCTCTTGGTGGCTCCTCTCCCTCGGAAATACCGAAAACGACACGGGCAGGCGCTTCGCTAAAGAGAAAAGAGAGCCAATCTCCATCCAAAGGGCAAGAAAGGGATGCGCCCATCCCTAAAGGAAGGAGGCGAAGGAATGCATCAAAAAGTCCTCCTTCAGATAGATCCGACAGCCATGCGGTGTGGGGCGCTACGACCAACAGACGCTCCAATGTCTCTCTCGCTTCTTCTAGGTTTAGGGGCGGAAGAGTGGCTGGCAAATCGGGCACCAAAGCCTGGAGTGCTTCAGACCCCGCCAATGTCCAATCTTCGGTATTGCCCAAGAGCATTATTTGGTCCCCAACTTGGGGAGACCTCCCTCTCATACCGTCCAAGTCAGAAATGACTCCCACCATCCCAATCGTAGGCGTGGGAGGAATCGCACCACCGGGACTTTCGTTGTAAAAAGAGACATTCCCACCAGTAATGGGTGTATCCATGGCACGAGAAGCCGCCGAAATGCCATCCACAGCCTGAGAGAAAGCCTCCATAACTGATGGTTTTTCTGGATTCCCAAAGTTGAGGCAGTTGGTGATTCCTAAGGGTCGTGCTCCTCGAACAGCGACATTGAAGGCTCCTTCAACGACCGTATGCGCTGCTCCCCAATAGGGGTCCGCCAAACACCACATGGGCTTCGCATCCGCCGATAGAGCGATGCCCCTCTTTCCTTCTACTTGAAGCACACCCGCATCTCTCCCCTGCTTGACCACCGTATTCGCTTGGACTTGGCTGTCATACTGCTCCCAAACCCAAGCTTTTCGGGCGATATTCGGTCTAGCTGCCATCTGATTGAGGAAGGCGACAGGGTCTGGGGGACAAGGAGAAGACGGAGCAATAGGTGGGGGAGGGAGGGGGGTTCGAGGGCGGTCGTATTTTGGCCCGTCCTCAATAAGAGAGATAGGAAGATGACATACCCTTTCGCCTTTCCATGCCATCTCTATCTTCCCTGTAGATGTGACCTCCCCCACATCAGCAGCACGCAAATCCCATTTCTTTGCCAAGCGAATCACTTTGGGAACCTCTGAAGGAGAGATACAGAAAAGGACTCTTTCTTGGCTTTCTGAAAGAGCGATTTCGTAAGGGGTAAGTCCCGCTATGCGCGTCGGCACAGTCTCTAGGTTGATAAGCGCTCCATGACCCGAAGCTCCTGCCATCTCGGCTCCCGAACCCGTAAGTCCCCCAG
>JACNFQ010000066.1 GCA_014384545.1 bacterium
CTCTTCTTTGGTTTAGAGGGCAGGGACAAACTGGAAAGTGATGCGTATGATCGGTTGGCAGGAGAGTTGGATTTTTCAGGAGCGGTACAACGCCTCCATGGGTAACTCTGTTATGCTCCCCCTCTAATGAGCCAAGAAAAGAGAGAGATTCGTGAAGCAAAGTTGGCTTCTTGGCGGGAGCGCCACGGTGATCCTTATTCCCAATCACTCTCAATCTCCCATCTTCCCGGGGAACTCCTTTCTTCTTTTGAGGAGATTAGGGGGCATCTCGTTTCGACCGGCGGCCGCGTTTTGGCGATGCGAAAACAAGGCAAACTCGCTTTTCTTGATTTGGGGGACTTGACAGGGAGGATACAGCTCTTCTTTCGTGCAAACGAGAATCCAGAGCTTTTTGAGGACTTAGATTTGATTGATTTGGGGGACTTGCTATGGGTTGAGGGGGAGTTGTTGAAGACGAAGAGAGGGCAGGTGAGTGTGGGCGTGGATTCGTTTCAACTCGTTGCTAAGGGGAGGATTGAACTCCCCGATAAGAGAGAGGGGATTAGCGACCCAGAGACACGGCTTAGACTTCGATGGGTAGATATGGCGACAGGGGGTGAGATTGGAGAGGATATACAAGCTGTCTCTCGAATCTTGGGTGCAGCAAGGGCGTATTGGAGTGGTGCTGGGTTTATGGAAGTAACGACCCCTCTCCTCCATCCGGTACCTGGGGGTGCGTATGCACGCCCCTTTTCAACGCATCATAATGCCCTTGACTTGCCTCTTTACTTGCGGGTTGCCCCCGAACTTTACCTAAAGAAGCTCTTGGTGGCTGGTTGTCCAAAGCTCTTTGAAATCGGATCAAATTTTAGGAATGAAGGGTTATCCAGACACCACAACCCCGAGTTTCTTTCTCTTGAGGCTTACGAAGCTTGGGGATCTTTAGAGGGGATGATGGAGCGAACCGAGGGTTTTCTCCTTGCCCTAGCACAAGCAGGAACCGGGAAGAACACCTTGGTTCGGGGGGGGGAGCACATCTCCCTAGAGGCACCTTTTGCTCGGGTGGATTTGCGAGAGGAGCTCATCCAAAAGGCAGGTGTTAATCTTGATGATTTGGAGGGGCTATCCGCCTATGAAGCTCTCTTTGTCAAGAAGGGACTTCCTTGGCATGAGGGTATGACAGTAGGTCGTGCCCAAGACAAACTCTATTCCACCTTTGTGGAGTCTACCCTTCTGGAACCGACCTTTGTGGTGGGGTACCCCAAAGAGATGAGTCCTTTGGCAAGAGAGATGCCAGACCGACCCGGGTGGGTGGAGAGATTTGAATTGGTGATAGCCCGGATGGAAGTCGCCAATGCGTTTGGAGAACTTGCGGATCCTGACGAACAGCGGTCACGCATGGAAGCTCAGGCGTTGGATAAGGAAGGGGGTGATGGAGAGGCTCAGCCTGTAGATGATTCCTACTTAGATGCCCTTGCCTTTGGGATGCCTCCAGCAGGAGGGATTGGGTTTGGGTTAGAGCGTCTCATGATGCTCTTACTGGACAAGGAGACGATAAGAGATGTCATACTATTCCCATTACTTCGCCCAAAACCTCCCCGATGAGTGGTGCCAAAGGATTTGGTGACCGCGTTGGTGCTTTTGTCCAAGAGCGAGGTCTAAAGGTCTCTATTAGAGAGATGAAACTCCTGAGAGAGGTCGCCCTAGATTGGGAACGGCGGTGGGTTTTTGTGGGACGAACGGTCGAATGGACAGAAGGGTTAGAAGGTCTCTATCTCCATCTGACGGCTCTTCACAGGGGCCAAGTGCGGCATTGTGCCAGTTTGAGGTGTCATGGAACGAAAGAGAGAGTCCATATTTTTGTGCAGGCTCCTAACCCTGAACGCCATCTTTGGATCGACGATGGAGGGTTGGCGAGTCGGCTAGATGCGTTATGTATTGAATGGCGCGCTCTTGAGCATACTTCGGGAGAGGGAGAGCATTCTCTATTGGTGCGGTTGGAAGATTTTGAAGAGCCTGAAGAGGTCGCTTTTGTGGTTGATGACATAATGGAGGTCTTGAACGGATGAAAACGAGACATGGTTGTGCTACGGTTATCTTGGTCCTTGCAAGTATGGGAGCCCTTTTTTCTTTGTTGGGGGCTTGGGGTGGAGAGATGATGGGCGATCAACTACTTGGCCCGCCCCCTCCTGAGGCGGATGAAGAGATGGTGGCGTTTTTTGAGAAGCTCTCTGAAGTGGAAATGCCTGGTGGTTTTCCATTGACATTGGGGCTAGTTCTCTTGGGGTTGGCGGCTGTGGTGGGGTTGTGGATGTGGAAGCGGTGGGGTTTTTGGTCCTATTTGGTGGCAACGATCGGTACAGGGCTCCAACAAGTGAGTATGAACCGTTCGATAGGGGCTCTCATGGAGGAAGAGATGATTCGGGGGGGCGAGGAACTCCCTTTTTCAATGGGGAAATTGGTGGGGGGTATGGCTTGGGCAGGTGTTATTGGTGGGGTAGGTCTTTTTGTGATCGCGATGATGATGGGCAACCCCAGTACTTTCGAACAACTTGAGCCGATGCCACCGGAGAAAAAACGGCCTCCCGATGAGGATTGGGATACTGTTTAGACGAGCTTGGCGCGAACGCGTGCCGAGATGTTATCTACCACAGCGACCACCACAACGATACCCACAAGAATGGTCCCCACACGGTCCCAACTACGCGCATTGATCGCAAACATCAAGGTTTTCCCGATTCCCCCAGCCCCCACCATACCTAAGATAGAAGCAGCCCGAATATTGATTTCAAATCTGTAGAGGAGAACACTTAGAAACTCGGGAAGAACTTGAGGCCAAGCTGCATACCTAAAGATAGAGACGCGCCTTCCCCCCACCGCCACGACAGCTTCCATAGGCTTGGTGTTCAGGCTTTCAAGTATTTCAGCAGTCAGTTTTCCTAAAGTTCCAATGCTATGGAACCCCAAGGCAAGCACACCTGCAAAGGGACCAGGTCCCACGCCCACAATAAAGATGATTGCCATCAAGAGTTCGGGCAAAGTACGGATCGCGCTTAGGAGAGCCTTTGTGGGGATGGAGAGTGCTGGAGTAGAGATATTCTCAGCTGCAACCATACCTAACAATAGAGCAAACAATCCTGCAATGGTGGTACCCACGATAGCGATCTGAAGACTCTCGGTAAGTCCGGAAGCGACTGGTGACAAAAGGTCCCAATCGGGGCGGAAAAGCCCCCGTTCCCCCCAAAAGAGGGCGTTCGCCATCTCCTCTCCTTTTTCTCCAGTGGATGGCACCATATCTCTTGCTGCCCATAGCGTTGCCCCCAAACCGACCAACCAAAACCACCAAGAACGCTTTGTCATGCCTGCGCCAATGCCTTCCGAATGCGTGTGGAAACGGCATCAATCACGGTCACAACGAGGAAAAGCGTGACCAATAGAGCGGCAACCTTCTGGTATTGACCCAAGTCAAAGTTGATATTCATCCAGACACCAATACCCCCTGCACCGACTAGACCCACAATCGCTGCCACGCGAATATTGATTTCAAAGACATAGAGGCAGTAAGTAAGAAACTGGGGAAGAGCAAGAGGCAATGCTCCATACCGCAGGCGGGCAATCCAAGGGGCTCCCAGCGCTGTCATCGCTTCTAGAGGTCCTTGGTCAATGCTTTCCAGTGTTTCAAAGAGGAGTTTACCGATGATTCCCATTGAAAAGAGGGTCAGTGCGACAGCACCCGCTGAAGGGTTAGCACCAAAAAGGGCTACAGCTAATGAAGCCAACAGGAGGTCAGGAACTGTTCTCACACCATTCAACAAGAGCCTAAACAGACCATTAATGCTCTTCCAAGTCGTTGTCGTCCCCGCAGCAAGAAGGGCAAAGGGATAAGCCAGCAGGGCCCCCACCAACGTTGAGACCCAAGCCATACGGAGGGTCAAAACGAAATCAGGCCAAACGGCAGAGACTTCAGAGAAGTCCGCGGGGAACATCTCTTTCACAAATCGCCCCATATCTCCTAACCCTTCTACGAACTTGGGCAGAGAGACACCTGTGCCCAATGAAGCCCAAATAAAGAGCCCCAAGAAAGTGAGCAAGGGAAGATGTTTGCGCATCTCTCTATTCTTTCGCTAAGTCATCTGCCTTTAGGTTTCGACCGTAGATTTCAGTAAAGGAAGACTCTGAAGTCTCGCTCGTGGGCTGATCCCAAACTTTAACGCCATCCCTCAATCCCAAGATGCGGTCGGCATATTCAAGCGCAAGGTCGATATGGTGCAAGTTGATAAGGACGGTAATCCCCTCTTCTTTGGCGACACGCTTTAGGTCTTTCAAGACGGCGTGTGCTGTGGGGGGATCCAAACTGGCAACAGGTTCATCCGCAAGAATCAATCGGGGGGATTGAATAAGGGCTCGAGCGATTGAAACACGCTGTTGTTGTCCCCCTGAAAGGGCATCGGCTCTCTTCTGGGATTGGTCTGACAAGCCCAAATCCCTAAGCAACCAATGGGCTTTTTCAACATCCTTCTTGCTCCAAATCCCTAGTGTCGTCTGTAGGGCGGGTCTCTGTCCCAGCAAACCAGTCAGGACATTTTGGAGTACGGATAGACGCCCTTGGAGGTTGTAGTCCTGGAAGATAAACCCAATGCGGGTTCTAAGGTGTCGGAGGGGTTCACCCTTGAGGTGGGTCGTCTCTTCTCCCTCAAAAAAGAGTTGTCCTTCTGTAGGAGTAATGAGTTGGTTGAGGCATCTTAGAAAAGTGGACTTTCCTGCGCCACTGGGTCCGACCACGGCGATAAACTCACCCTCGTTCGCTTCGAAGTTTACAGAAGTCAGTGCCGGTTGGGGGGCACCTGAGTAGGTCATACCCAATCCCACAGTTTTCAACAAACTCATAACATACCACTCTCCTTTGCCAATCTCTCTAGTTCTTCAAAGTCCGCATGGGTCGTGACCTCAAACCCCTCAATGGTGTAAAGACTCTTTAGGAGGGCGAAGATCTCTGGTGAAATCTCTTCTACTTCCAGAAACGCCTCTTGAACAGCCCGGCTAAGTAAAGGGTCTAATCCCGGTCGCGCCGCCACGATGTCGTTGGGAATAGGGGTAGTAAGGGCTATTTGAACGACATCCCCCTCCCACCGTTCCATCACTTGGACAGCAACCTGACCACACGGTGTGGGAAGGAGCGAAGCGACCTCGGTAGATAGGTGATCCCATAGGGGGCGGATACTCTCAGCCAGAGCTTCTTTGGAGGGAGGCTTATAACGCATCAAGATCGACCAATAGTTCATCTCAGCCACATGGGTGGCTTCCACACTGCCTGGACACCAGTCAAAGTCCTCGGCATCTTCCCTAACTGAAAGTTCCGCTTTTCGTAGGTCTAAACCAGCAGGGACCATCACTCCGTTGGGAAACCATGCTAAACGCAACCGACCGCCAGGAGCGACATGGGGGTGTTCAAAGACCAATCTATTCCGTGCATCTTCAAAGGTCGCTCCTGCATCAAAATCACCCCTCAGGATTGCTTGAATCACATTGTCGTGGCTACCCAACATCGCATAGTTTGAAAGGTCGGTGCGGTAATCAATACCGTGGGCTGCCAGAGTGATACTGGGATAGAGGAAACCACTGGTAGAGGCTGCATCGGTAAAGGCGAATGAGTGTCCCGAAATAGAGGGGACATCGGTGATGCCTGTCTCTCGCCCCGCAACAATCTGTGCACGGTATGTTGAGGCTCCGTATCTAAGGGTCCGAAGGAGGGGAGTTGTACCAGCATTTCCTCCTTTCGTGGTATCGCGGTAGGACAAGAGGTAGGAGAAGGGAGCCAAGAAACCGATATCGACTTTTTTGGCTTTGAATGAGGCGACAAGCCCCACATATTTCACAGCGACGAAACTCCTGACCCTGATTTGTGGGTATTTGGAAGCGACTAGAGGATTTGCCCTAAGGCGAGATTCCAGATATCTCTCTAAGGGTTCCACATCATCGGCTAGGCTTTCCGCCTGCTGGCTAGGAACGAAACCCAATACAAGTTCAGGACCCTGTGGAGTTGGGGGACCACACGCAAGACCCAAAGCAGTAAAGAGGAGTGTCAAGACCTTCTTCATTGCGGGGTATGGTAATACGATACCACCTATGGTTCCACTTGAAGAACGACTCAATGCTGTTGGAATGACTTTGGATGAGTATTCGAAGGCAGTAGGAAGGGTGGGAAGAGAGTTGAACGAGCTAGAAGTGGGCATCCTTGCCACTGTTTGGAGCGAGCATTGTTCCTACAAGAGTAGCCGTATCCATCTGGGTCGCTTTCCTACTGGGGGACCACAAGTAGCACAGGGTCCGGGAGAAAACGCAGGGGCAGTCCGACTTGGTGGTGGGTGGTTGGCTGTCTTCAAGATGGAGAGCCACAATCACCCCAGTGCGATCGCTCCAAAGGAAGGCTCGGCAACGGGGGTGGGTGGAATCATTCGGGATGTGATTTCATTGGGGGCATACCCCGTTGCTGTCCTAGATGTCTTGATGTTTCCACCAACTGATTTCGAGCGAACACCTTGGTATGTGGAAGGTATCGTGGATGGTGTCGGTTCGTATGGAAACTGTGTGGGTGTCCCCAATCTTGGGGGGCAAACTTCCTTCTATAAAGGGTACGAAGGCAACCCCCTCGTCAATGCGATGTGCGTGGGGATTATTCAAGAGGAAAAGATGAAGAAGGGAATCGCTTCAGGAGTAGGAAACCGACTCGTCCTCGTAGGAGCACCCACAGGAAGGGATGGGCTCCATGGCGCCACATTTGCCTCTATGGAGTTGGGAGAGGATGCAGGGAGTGATCTCCCTGCTGTCCAAGTAGGTGATCCCTTTCGAGAGAAACTCCTGATTGAAGCGATTCAAGAGATCTTGGCAGAATGCGACATTGTCGGCTTGCAAGACTTAGGGGCTGGGGGACTTACGG
>JACNFQ010000025.1 GCA_014384545.1 bacterium
GCCTCGGCAACGAGACTCTTGCCGACACCTAGGTTCCCGATGATTGCGTATGTTCGCTGTGTCGTCATAGCTAGATTCTATCCCTTCCCCCCCGAAGAGAGTCGTTAGGATATGGGTCATGCAACCCCTTGAACAGACGATTGATTGGTACAAGAAACATATTTCTGAAGGGTTCCTCAATTTGGTCTCTTTTTTGGGTTTTGATGCGGTTGAAATTGAGGCTCAGGGGTGCGAGGTCAAGACATCTGATGGAAGGGTGTTGTTGGATTTCTTGGGCAGTTTTGGTGCTCTCAATTTTGGACATCGACACCCACGTATCGTAGGAGCTGTCCAAGAGGGGTTGGGGAGGATGGGAGCTTCTAGTAAGGTCTTGCTCAATGGAGACCAAGCTGCACTCGCTGCACGATTAGCAGCTTGTGCTCCTCCTGGCTTGTCGTATTCCTTTTTCTCCAATTCGGGGACAGAGGCGGTAGAAGCAGGTATCAAGTTTGCACGTGCAAAGAAGGGGCGCCCCGGTATTCTCTTTACGGAGAATGCCTATCATGGGAAAAGCATGGGGGCGCTTTCTGCGGCGGGACGAGAGAAGTTCAGGGCACCGTTCGAGCCTTTGCTTTCAGGATTTCGTCCACTTCCTTTTGGGGATGCGAATGCCCTAGAAGATGCTCTAGGAGGGGGCGACTTGCCCGCTGCCTTCTTGGTAGAGCCTATTCAGGGAGAAGCGGGAATTCGGGTTCCTCCCGAGGGGTATTTGCGTGATGTAAGGAGAATGACCAAAGAGGCTGGTGTCCTTCTCATCGTTGACGAGGTTCAGACTGGACTGGGGCGTACGGGGAGATGTTTTGCGGTCGATTGGGAAGATGTCTCTCCGGATATCCTCTGTATAGCGAAATCTCTGGGAGGGGGGCTCATCCCTATGGGGGCAACGATGACCACGGAGGATGTCTGGTCAATCTTTGACGAAAATCCTCTCCTCCATTCTTCCACATTAGGCGGAAACCACCTTGCCTGTGTTGCCGCTCTGGCGGCTTTGGAGGTGCTTGAAGAGGAGTCCTTGGCGGAAAAAGCATGGGCAAGAGGGTGCCAACTGTTAGAGGGTTTGCGTCGTTTGGATTCGCCCTTGGTCAAGGAGATTCGAGGGAAAGGGCTGATGGTGGGTGTTGAGTTCGCTGAAGAAGATATTGCGGGGTTGGTCATTACGGCTTTAGCCGGGAAGGGAATCATGGCTGCCTATACACTCAACAACCCGGAAGTGATTCGGTTAGAGCCACCTTTGACTGTATCCGAAGAACAGGTTCACCGTTTCCTCAAGGTATGGGAGGAAGCCCTCAACGGTACAAGCGAGATTTTGACAGGTTTGGGGATGTGATTTACCGCTCTTTTCCGCCTGCAAAAATCAACATCACTCTAGACCTATTGAATTTAAGAGAGGATCGATACCACAACCTAGAGACTTTCGTTCTAAAGATCCCTTCGTTTTCGGACAGTCTTACCCTTGATACGGAGGGACTAATGGGGGGGGATTTGGGCGAAGATAACCTAATCACCCGCGCCCACAAATCGATGGAACAGACGGTGGGTAAAGAGCTGGTGGCGGGGTGGCGACTCAAAAAAGAGATTCCTGTCTGTGGGGGATTTGGAGGGGGCTCTTCGGATGGGTGGGCTGCACTTGTGCTCTTAAACGAGGCGTTTTCATTGGGGTTCTCCCATCACGAGTTGGTCCAGATAGCGATACCATTGGGTTGTGATCTTCCCCTCTTCTCAGTGGACGGACCTCTTTGGGCGAAGGGGAAGGGGACAGACGTTCATCCTCTAAGCAAACGTCACTCTCCTCTCTGGGTCTTGTTGGGTGTTGCCGACAGCCCCATTTCTACGGAGGAGGCGTTTCGATGGTGGGAGGATTCGGGGTTTGAGGGAGGGGAGAGAACGAAGGAAGTTATTCAGTGGTGGGAGACGGGAGACAGGCGCGAGAGGTGTGTTCACGCAGGCAATGACTTTGAGCGCGTCGTTTTTCCTCGTAGACCGGAATTGGCAGAGGTAATAAGGGGGATAAGATTGACCCCAGTGATTGCTTCAGGAATGACAGGTACAGGGAATGGGTTTTTTGCTCTTTATTCCAAGAAGGAGAATGCCGAAGAGGGGGGGCAATCTCTAACAGATTCTCAGTTCTTAGGGGTTTACCCTCTATGACATGGGATATCGTCCTCTTTGCGGGAGGCAAATCGTCCAAGATGCTGAAAGAGAGAACAGGAGCGGTCTATCGGTCTCTCATCACACTCCAAGGAAAGCCAGTCGTTCTCCCCGCAATCACAGCCTTTCTACAAGTCCCCCAAGCCCAAATAGAGATCTACGGTCCCGAAATAGAGTTTAGGGACTCACTTGCACCTCATCTTTCAGAAGCAGAGTGGGAGAGGCTGAGGTTTCGTCCCCTCCACAAAGAAGGGCTAGCAAGTCAAGTGTTAGAGGCTGTCAGTCATCGCGAAGAGGAGACGCCCCTAGTGCTTTCTGCAGCGGATCTCCCTCTCCTTCGGTCCACCGCAGTTCTTTCCTTCTTGGCTCAGGCAAGCCAAAAGAGAGGCATCGTTTATCCTGTTATTCCCCGTGAAGCACTCGACTCATCCCTCGTTCGTTCTCGGACATTTCTCCGAACGAAAGAGGGCACTTTTACGGGGGGCAACTTAATGGCCGGATTGGCGGGGGAATTCCAGAAGGCTTCGGGAATGATGGACTCTTTTATCAGCCGTCGCAAGAGTCCTCTTGGTTTGGCAAAGTTGTTGGGGTGGGGGTTTCTAATGGGGGTGATGATGGGCAGATGGAATCTTGGAGAGATTTCTGAGCGTATTGAGAGCAACCTAGGTATTCCGTTGAACCCTCTATCGACAACGGCGTTTGGATTGGGAGCGGATTTGGACAAACTTTCGGACTATCTTCTATTCCAAGATCTATTGGATTCAAAGGAGGGTAATGTATGAGTGGAATACTCTGGGAAGCGTTGAGAAAAGTGGAGGATCCTGAACTCCCCGTTTCGGTCGTTGACTTGGGCATCGTTCGAAGCGCAGAGATGGTCGATAAGGTTGCCCATGTCACGGCTTGTCCAACGAGTCCCCTCTGCCCCCTCTTAGGTGAACTAGGGAGGCGAATGAAGGAATCTCTCCTTGAAATAAAAGGAGTCGAACGGGTGAAACTGACTTGGGAACCGACGCCACCATGGACCCCCGACCGAATCACACCTCTAGGGAGGAAAAGACTCAAAGGGATGGGGTTGGACCCCGACAGGTAGGCGCTAACCTTTCGCCGCAGTTATAGCGGGTACGGGATGGGGGTCAACGCCTCGACCCTCTGCCCAGGCTAATGCGAACGCATCTCCCAGCTGGAGAAGTTCAAACAGAGAGGTTGTGGAGGGGGTCCAGCACGGTGTCTCTCCCAAACCTCGTCGGAGGTTGGAAAGTGTCGCCTCGCCATGAGATAGGCGGGGAAGAGCGATGACGCCCATGGGGTGGGGTGAACCTGCGACGCCTTCTAGTTGGTTATGGAGAGCTTCGGGCAGGATTCCTACGCCAGCTGGTACTTTGGCATCTTCGTGAAGCATGCCAGCCCATCGATGAGCCAAGGCCTCTTCGCCTTGGTGTCCAAAAACCCAAGGGAATCGTCTCTCTTCTTGCCAAGAATGGGCAAGAGAAGTGGTGGCAGATAGAAGTTCTTCTGAGGGCGCTGATCCATCCCAAACCGAATCTCCCCCGGAAAGGAGGGCATCAAGAATCCCTGCCACTTCGTAGAGAGTGCGCCTAGGGGGACCTGAGTGGAGAACGGGTATCAGGGAGATCCTCTCTTCTTTGGCGTATCTGGTCATCGTTCCCCCCGAAGAGATAATGCAGTCACCCTCTTGGAGCATGGGGAGCCAAGAGAGTGTCTCCACCGTATCTCCTGAATAGGAGACCAAGAGGAGTGTGCCCGATGGACGGGTTGGTGGTGCCCATCCATTGATTGCATGGACATCAGGGTGCCCCATAGCGATCAAAGCTCCTCCAATACCTGACCCTCCCATACCGACTATGGTCAAGGGGCGTTGGAGAGAGAGGTTACGCACCGATTCTTGCCCCTGTCCAAAGGCATCTTTGGGCAAGGTCACGGGGGTGATATGGTTACGAGAGGAGTCAGCCTTTCCAAGGTTTTTTGACCGATTCCCGTCACTTCCAAAAGGTCCTCTATGCGCTGGAATCCCCCATGAGACTCTCTCCAATCAATGATCGCTTGGGCCTTGGAGGGACCGATTCCTGGGAGTGTATCCAAATCCTCAAGGGTAGCAAAATTTAGGTTGATCAGTGCACCGGAGTTAGCGGGAGCGGTCGTCGTCGTGATGGGGGGCAAAAAGACGTTCATCTCGGGTTGAGAGCCTTCGGGGGGTCGTTCGGGGATAATGACACGCTGTCCATCGAAGAGAACCTCTGCAAGGTTCACGCGATCTAAGTCCGCACTCTCTCCCACCCCCACCGCGTCAATCGCTTCGCCCAACCGTGTACCGATGGGATAGGTAAAGGCTCCTGATTCGTCCAAAGCACCCGAAAGGTGGACAGTTACCGTAGACAGAGGACTCTCTTGCCACCGTTTTCCCAAACCCACACCAACGAGAATACCCAACACCAAAGGGAGAGCCCACGGCGGGAAGCCCCGGCGGGGGGTTTCTGACTGAGCGGTCAAACGGTAATGTAATCCCGCAGTTTATCAAGTGTCTTGGGACCAATCCCCTTGACATTTGTCAACTCTTCAATGGACTTAAAGCCACCATGAGACTCTCTGTAATCAATGATGCGCTGCGCATAGGCTGGTCCGATGCCCGGAAGGGAGTCCAACTCCTCCATCGTCGCTGTATTCAGGTTCACCTTCCCGATTGAAGGGGAAGAAGTAGGGGTAGATTCCGAGAGGGTAGCGGGCTCGGGTGCGGGGGTTGATGTGGAACTGTCGGCGTGTGGGAGGAGATTGAAGAACCCCAAGATGCCTGCCAGAACGAATCCACCAATAAATCCAACTATCGTATTCTGTTCCATAGAGGTAGTTTACCACTCAAACTGCTGGAGGCTAAATAACGATATTGATTACGCGGTTTGTCACGATAATGATACGACGAGGCTTTTTGGAGCCTAAGTGCCTTTGTACATTTTCTTCTGACAAGGCGTGTTCTCGTACGGTCGTCTCTGGGCAATCAACAGGAAGATCAAGGGTTGCCCGTAGTTTTCCATTGACCATCACGGGCACCGTAACCCTACTCTCTTGGGCGGACTCCTCGTTTGCTTGGGGCCAAGGAGCCAAAGCTGCAAGTCCTTCCCACTCCAATCGCTGATGAATTTCCTCAGCCATATGGGGGGCAAAAGGAGTCAAGAGGCGCAAAAAAGTCTTTCTGTCGGCTAAAGAGCACCCCTGTTCTTCCAAGGAGTTTAGATAGACCATCAATGCTGAAATCGCCGTATTGAACCTAAAGCGATCTATGTCCTCGCTCACTTTCAGAATCGTTTGGTGGCGTATCGTCTGGGATAGGGAATCTCCCACCAACTCTTTACGCCCCAGCAGGAGACGCCATGCACGACCCAAGAAACGACGAATACCTGGGATTCCATCGGTATTCCAAGGTGCAGAACCTGTAAAAGGACCCATGAACATCTCATACATCCGAAAAGCATCGGCACCAAATCGTTCAATCACATCGTCGGGATTGACTACATTTCCCTTGCTCTTACTCATTTTCTGTCCGTCGCACCCCTGAATCATGCCCACATTGATGAGTTTCTTGAAGGGTTCTTTTGTAGATACGACACCGATATCATAGAGAACTTTGTGCCAAAAGCGGGCGTAGAGGAGGTGGAGTACAGCGTGCTCGGCACCCCCCACGTAAAGGTCAACGGGCATCCAAGTTGCTTCCTTCTCTTTAGAGACGAGCATCTCCTCGTTCTTGGGGTCTAAATACCTTAGGTAGTACCAACAAGAGCCTGCCCATTGTGGCATCGTGTGGGTCTCTCTTTTCCCTCGGGAAGTTTCCACCCAATCCTCCGCCAAAGCGAGAGGACTTCGCCCATCGCCCGGTGGTCGAATCTCATCCAAATCGGGCAAAGTGAGAGGGAGTTCTTTCTCGTCTAGAGGTTCAAAGTGCCCCAATCCATCACTGATGAGGGGAATCGGCTCCCCCCAATATCTCTGCCGACTAAAGAGCCAGTCGCGCAACCTATATGTCGTCGTTTTCTTCCCCAGATGTTCCTCAACAAGCCATGAGATAACAGACTCCTTGGCAAGGGGGGTAGGGAGGTACTTCCCCCCGGGCGATAGAGACGCCCCATCACCTTCAAAGGCAGAATGAGAGAAATCATGACTGATGTTCTTGGGGGGCGTCACAACAGGAATAATGGGAAGGTTCTGACGGGTAGCAAATAGCCAATCCCTTTGGTCGTGGGCTGGCACGGACATGATGGCGCCGGTGCCGTAATGCCCCAACACATAATCCCCAATCCACACAGGAATCAACGACCCCGTAAGGGGGTTTATCGCTTTGGCACCTGTATCCACTCCTGTTTTCTCATCATTCTCGCCCAACGCCCCTGTTCGTTCTCTGTCGCTAAGCCTTGATGCTTTGAGGGCATACGCCACGACCTTCTCCTTTTGGGTAGGGGTGGTGATTTTCTCCA
>JACNFQ010000075.1 GCA_014384545.1 bacterium
GGGGCCTTGGAGGAAGTGGATTTTACGATAAATGGGGAGCTGGTGGGTCGGGTCGCCGATAGTGGCCAACTCCTATTGGGGGGGGGAGGCTCTGCTACCCAATGGGGCGACTCTCTCACAAACCTCCCTGTTCCCGCACCCCTTGTCGTAACTCTTTCCCTTGATGGGGCTGGCCGCTCGGATCACATCTCATTTCTCTCCCAAGAGATTCCTAGCCTCTTCCTCTTTACAGGTGCCCATGGTGATTATCACAAGCCTAGCGATACCCCCGACAAAGTAGACATAGAAGGAACTTACTTGATTGCTCAATATACGGAGACCCTACTTTGGTATCTTGCTCCTCGGGTTCCTCTGACATTCAATGCACCTCCCCAGAGAACGGGTGGGGCTCGGGGAGGGTATGGACCGTGGTTCGGTTCTATTCCTGATTTCACACCCCACGAAGAACCTGGGTATTGGATTAGCGGGACATCCCCTGGTTCACCTGCCGAACGTGGCGGCTTAGTCGCTGGCGACCGAATCGTAGAAATAGATGACCGCTCTGTGGAGGATATCTACGGGTTTACCGGTATCATCCGAACTCTTCGACCAGGAGATGAAGTTATGGTCGTCTTTTTCAGGGGTAAAGAACGGCGAGAAGCCCTCTTGGTCTTGGGGAGGAGAGAATAATCTCTCTTTTTAGAGGATAATCCCCCCTTATGGGTTTTCTTTCTGGAAAAAAAGGTCTCATTGTAGGCATAGCCAACAAGCGCTCCATAGCCTGGGGAATCGCTGAAGCGTGCTTGCGTGAAGGAGCCGATCTCGCTTTTACATACTTGACACCCCTTGAATCTAGGGTAAGGTCGTTGGCTGAAGCGAACGGGGTAAAGAGAGTTTTTGAGCTTGACCTCATGGAAGATAGCCACCTAGAGAAACTCCCCTCTAACCTTGCGTCCTTTGGTCACATTGACTTTGTGCTCCACGCAGTTGCCTTTGCCGACAAGACCGAACTAGAGGGACACTTTGTGAATACAAGTAGAGAGGGTTTTCGCATGGCGCTAGAAGTGAGTGCGTGGTCATTGGTAGGGCTCTCTAAAGCCCTTCTACCCATCTTGAACCGTGAAGCGTCCATCCTTGCCCTCTCTTACTATGGATCCGAAAAAGTCATCCCTAACTACAATGTGATGGGCGTTGCCAAAGCCGCACTGGAATCTAGTGTAAGGTATCTGGCCCATGACCTAGGCCCCGAACATGGAATCCGCGTCAATGCCCTATCCTGCGGACCCGTAAAGACACTCTCTTCAGCAGGAATCAAGCAGTTTTCAATGATGCTAAACTGGAACGCTGCAAACTCGCCACTCAGGCGCAATATCACCTTACAAGAGGTCGGAAACTCGGGTGCATATTTACTTTCGGATATGTCTAAGGGAGTAACAGGCACGACCCACTATGTAGATTTGGGATATAGCGCTATGGGGTCTGCAAGCCTAGAGGCGATTGATCGCCTCCGCCACAAGACCAACTAATCACCTAAAGGCGACCCACGGCGACATGGACTTCGCCACCTCCATTATGGAAGTTCCCAAATGCTGAAAAGGAGGAATCAAGGACCAATGTACCATTGGTAAGCTTGAAGACCTTTACCAGATTCGTTCCCCCTTCGCCCGTTCCCACAATAATCTCTGCGACTCCATCCCCATCTAAATCGCCTACCGCCAAATGGACTTCTCCATTGGGGTTTTCGGCACTAGAAAAGACCCAATCCGTTGCTATCTCGGTACTAAGATCGTTTTCGAAGATACGAATCTTATTGAACCCACCTATCCCTTGCCCCGTAACGATTTCTTCAACACCATCACCATCCACATCTCCTGCTCCAATAAGGACTTCTCCTTGTTGGGAATTCCCTAGATTGAAGGGGAAGAACTGCCCCAAAACGGAGCGGTTCCACCCAAAGGGTTGACCCAAGTAGTCAAAGACACGCACAAGGTTTTTTCCACCATCTCCATGGGAAATCACAATCTCGTCATCCCCATCATTATCAAAATCCCAAGTTGCTACATGAATCTCAGTACGCCAAGCCGTGCCAAAGGCGTTCTGGTCGTTGGGGTCGGGTGCGTAATATGAGCCCACAAAACGGTCAATCAAGGTACCATCTCCCTCGTAGGTGCGCACATGGGCAATGCCCCGCTCACCCAATCCCGTAATGATTTCATCAATCCCATCCCCATCCACATCACCAGTCGTGACTTGAATCTCGCCATAGGCATTACCGCCCGACCACCACACTTGCCACTCGCGTAGCTTTACTGTGCCATCGCTGTTCCAAACAGAGAGGCGTCCCAATCCATCCAATCCATCACTGACAACGATCTCAGCCCCAGGTGACGCCATATCCACATTGCCCACTGCGACATGGGCTTGGTTCTTGTCGGTAGATAACCAATACGCTTTCCATTCTGCTTCTTGGGCGCCTTGAGGAGTGAACTTTCGCACCCACGAACCCTTTACATTATTCACACCTGTAGCCACCAAAATACGCTCCAAGTCATTGGCCCCATACGCTTCTACTTCTTTGATCCGTGGTTCGGTTCCATCTGCCACCACATTGGGAAAACTCAAGTAAAGCACACGCGCATCCATCGGTTCTGGGAAAATAAACTCCAAACCAACATCTGTCAATTGTCCCGATCCCATAAGTTTGCTTGAATCACCACCTAGAAAGGCGCCACACCCAGAGAGTTCGTCTGTTCCAAAAACATAGAGGTCAATATCCGTGGGGTTGGCAGCGTATCCAGACATAACGACTCGATGAATCGTCTGTGGACGGGCAGGTCCTGCGCTGTAATCTGTCAAGTTGATTGTGATACAAGTAGGGGGTGTACACCCCGAACCCGAACTGGTACAGCCTTGATACCCTGTACCAGAATCACCATCCACTGCTTTATCAGGTTGTGCACCTGTATAGAAGTGTCCATCTGTTGAGGTCGTAACGCCTGCCTCTAACGACCAATTCTTAAGCGTTGTACCTGTCCAATTTGCTGAAGACCCCCCTGCCACCGCGTTGCCCGACAGATCCGTAGGCCCAGATACAGTCACTGTATAAGCTGTCCCAGCCTGAGCATCCGTAACAAGAGTCACCCTATTCCTGTTCATCTGAAACTTCACCCGGTGAACAACGGGAGAACCAGAGCCAACGATCGTGTAGCTTGCAGGATTTAGTGCTGTACTCGTATCCATATACTCACTAAAGATAAGGTCCACTTCAGTAGGTGACTGGGCAACAGCACCCAAGAGGACGGGGGGTGTTGTATCGGGCCCCAAAGCACTCGCTGCATCCACACGACCACTCCCCAGTTTACCAGAATAGGTATTGTTACATCCCTGCCCTAATGGAGTGGCATCTGCCGTATTGACAAGTTGGTCCAAAATCTGATCAGGACCCCAACCCGAATGAGCCGCCGCAACCAATGCAGCGACCCCCGCAACGACCGGTGTAGCCATGCTCGTCCCTTGGAGATTGTCATAGAGGTTGGTGGTGCTACCATCAAAGTAAGTGTTTCGAATCACCGTATCCTTAAACCCATCCCCCCCTGGGGCTGAGATATCTACCCAGTTTCCAAAGTTGCTGTAGTACGCCTTACATCCATCTTGGGCTAAAGCGGAAACTGATAAGACATGGTCGTAGGCAGCGGGGTATTGCACCGTTGAAATGTCATCATTCCCCGCTGCTGCAACGACGACTTTTCCGTGGCTCCATGCGTAGGTGTAAACTTCCTGTCCTAAACTTGCAAATCCGCCACCTCCTAAAGAGAGGTTGATGACCCGTACATCATCCCTATTAGAAGCCTGAACGACCGACTGCCAAATATCATACCCAGAAGCTCCACCACAAGAGGGAAAGACCCGCCAAAACGCCAACTTGGTGTCCCACGCTACCCCCGCCACACCTGCGCCATTGTTCGTGGCAGCGGCAACGGTCCCCCCCACATGTGTCCCATGCCCGTAAGATCGCGTATTGGGGGCACAACTAGCGGAGACATCCCAAGGCAGTTCATCACCATCAATAAAGTCGTGACCTTGGACGGGATGGAGCTTCGCACCCAAGTCTTCGTGATGGGTTGAGTCAGGATTTCTGCCCACACCACTATCAATAATAGCGACTGTCTGTGATGCGTCTCCTGTCGTCGTATTCCACGCACTCTCTAGTCCAATCTGGGGGGCATACCACTGTTGGTTGTATTGGGGATCAGTAGGGACCGCTTCGGGCCAAAAGGCACCATCAAACTCCACCACCTCTACATCTGGATGGGCTTCCCACAAGTCTCTCGCCAAAACAAGCGTTGGCAAATCAACACCGTCCACTTCAATCAACCAGAACCCCAACTCTTCAATAAGCCCCATCTCTACCCCGTCCATTTCGGCAATCACTTCTCGGGCACGGCTCTCCAAAACGGCATCGTGGAATCTCACAATCAACCGAGAGGGGAAAACTTGATATGCTCCCATATCAAGCAATCCTTGGGGTGAAACAAACACTTGAGTTTGAGAAGAACTAACCCTCTTGTTAGCCCCACCTCCACAAGCCGCAAGAACGAAAGTAACTATGAAAACGCCCACCCAACGACTCAATTTCAAAAGATTACCTCCTACCCATTCTAGATGAATCCTTTAGGAGACCGGCATCACCCTTTTCCAGTTTACGCGGCGAGGCAAGACCCCTTTGTCACCAGCGATCTGGAAAAGTCTATCCACTCCTTCCACGCCCTCCTCACCCAATGAAAGCGTAAAGGGGTTCACATACATCTTGATAAAGCGATCATTTTTTTCCTCATCTAACCCACGCCCAAACTCCCGAGCGTATGCATTCGTTTCAGCCCTGTTCTCTTCGCCCCACACAATTGAGTCTAATAGAACCCTAGCCAACCGTGCATCCACACCCTTTGGTAGGTCTCTCCGAACAGCGTTTGTCCCTAATGGCAAAGGTAACCCATCCGTCAAATCTGCCCAAATCTCTCCATAATCCGCGACCTTTTCAAATCCCTCTTCACCATAAGTAATCTGTCCTTCATGAATGAGAAGGCCCGCATCAACGGCACCCGCCTCCACTTCACCCATAATGCGGTCAAAAGGAACGAAAACTTCTTTGAAGTTCGTAGCCAAAATGCGCATAAGGAGAGTCGCTGTCGTGTGGGGTCCTGGCAAGGCGACACGGCGACCTCCGAGATCAGGAAAGGGTATCCGCTGCCCCCCTTTGGCAACCAAGACGGGTCCATACCCAATACCCATTGATGCCCCAGGGTCAAGGACGGCATATTTTTCAGAGATGGTCGCCAAGAGGTGCCAACTGACAGCTGTTGCTTCAATAACCCCCTCCAAAGCACGCTCGTTGAGGCTTTCAATATCCTCAACGACTTCCTTTATCTCTAGTCCTTGAAGGTCAACTTTCCCATGGAGCATTCCATAAAACATAAAAGCGTCGTCTGGGTCGGGGGAATGACCTATATGGATTGGGTATTGAGAGGGCATTTGGGCATCCTACATTCATAGAATCTCCCTATGCGGTCTATTCTCCTCTTCTTCGCCCTAATGGCTGCGATTCCTGCCGGTGAGTATGGTTCAGGGGGATTGCTCCTTCCCGAACTCTCTGACCAATCAGAGGGTCTAACAGGAGCGCTCTCTTTAGACAATATCGGGATAGAGAAACGGCTTCGTGTATCACTACGGTGGGACGCCAAACCCCTTACTTGGAACTGGTTTTGGGAGAAAGATACCGAGGACACCTATCAGCAATACGGGTTTTCGTTCCTTTATGTTCCCTTTGAAGGACATGGTCACACCCCTGCAGCTCTACTTATCACCCCTTCGTACTGGACCACAACCAATGCAGGTGTAACTGCCACTCAGTTTGGCACAACGATTCAATACGCAATTGCTCCTCAGGATACAGCTCTTTCTATTGGACTGGGCTATCTGCAGGATGATGGAGAATCAGACCCCTCTCAAGAGATTGAACCCCTTGCCTCAATTGCTCGAAGGTTGGGCAAAGGATGGTTGCGTGCCGAATGGCGTGGGGGGGGGAATGTTTTCTTGGCTAGAAAGACCGCTTTTTCGTACGAAACTGTTTGGGGGCGGAATACCTTTTGGGCGGGGTGGAAACGACAGACTTTTCCTGATGGTTCATCGGACGATGGAATCACTGTGGGATGGGGGCTTCTCTTTCCTTGGCCCAAACCTGCCTCAAAATAGCCCAACGCTCTTTAGCCCTTTGGTTTGCCAAGTCCAAGCGAAAGGTGCCGTGGCGAGAGACAAGAGATCCCTGGGCGATACTCCTTTCTGAGGTTCTTCTCCAACAAACGACCGTAGCTACAGGCATTCGGCGTTTTGGTCCCTTGCTGGAGCGATTTCCCACTCCCATGTCAATGGCGATATCGTCAGAAAGTGAAGTCCTAAAGGCGTGGGAAGGGCTAGGGTACTATGGGCGTGCTCGGCGTCTCTGGAAGTGTGCCAAACTGATCGTGAATAGGTGGGGG
>JACNFQ010000089.1 GCA_014384545.1 bacterium
CCCATAAGCCAAGAGGAGGGCGATTCCCAAGCCCGCTGCAGTCCGAAAGACAGGTTCGAACCACGCTTCTAGCCGAGCCAACTCAAAGCCAGCATCTCGAACGACTCCTGCCTTGCTGACAAGTCGAAGACTTTCCCCTTTTTCAGCACCAAATCCCTTGAGAGCAAGAATCCCCCCCGCCATCTCTTCCACAGCTGCTGAAAGTTGACTGAATGCCTCTTGAACCACCTTGAACTTCTTGTGGAATGCTGCCCCAATTACCTTGGTGAAAACGGCGATTGCTGGGAACGGAATCAGAACGGCTAATGCGAGTCTCCAATCTAATGAGAACATCAGTGAGAGAGTGAGCACCCCCCACACAACCCCATCAAAAGCAGCAACGACGAGGATGCCCGACATGTTCCGTACCGCCTCAATGTCGTTGCTCGCTCGTCCCATCAAGTCTCCCACTTGTACTCCGTCATAAAAGCCCAAAGGGACGCGAGCCAACCGTTTGTAGAGTTTGGCGCGCAAGTCTCTTTCTACCAATCTGGACGCCCCAAAAATCAAGATGCGCCACGCATACCTTGACAACATGACGAGGAGTCCTGCTAGGAGGAATATCCCCATCACCTCTCCCACACCCACCTCGTATCCACGGAATACAAAGGGGAAGGTTCCCCTCTCTAGATGGTCCACAACCTCTTTCACCACCAAGGGGAGAAAGACCTGAATCAAATCCACAAAAAGAAGAACAGCCAATCCCTTGAAGATGGTCCCCTTATGGGGCTTCAGTAAGTCAAGCAACAAGCGTAATCTTCTGTCTGGTGAACGGTTCTTATTCGTATGGGGGGCAGACATCGGTCTGGGAATCCTATAATCCCCTCTTGGGTTTCTGTGTGAACGGGCAGACCAATCTGAATCAGAATAAATAGTATGTCGTTGAGAAATGAATCACTTCGTTATCACAGCCGGGCACCAGCTGGTAAGACCGAGATTAGGTCTACTAAACCTTGCCTGACCCAAAAGGACCTCACTCTTGCCTATTCTCCCGGGGTAGCAGAGCCTTGCCTTGAGATTGCTAAGAAGAGTGGGGATGTCTACAAATACACCAACAAGGGGAATCTCGTGGCTGTTTTGTCGAATGGGTCAGCCGTTCTTGGGCTGGGGAACATCGGTCCTCTTGCTTTCAAGCCTGTTGGAGAGGGGAAAGCCGTTCTATTCAAGAAGTTCGCAGGTGTTGACGCCTTTGACCTTGAAGTGGATGCCACTGACCCGGAAGCTATCATTGCCGTCGCCAAAGCTGTCGCCCCCACATTTGGAGGAATCAATCTGGAAGATATCAAGGCACCAGAATGCTTTGAGGTAGAAGAGCGGCTAAAAAGTGAGCTTTCCATTCCCGTTTTCCATGACGACCAATGGGGAACTGCGATTATTTCCTCTGCAGGACTTATCAACGCCTTCCACCTTACGAAACGATCCTGGGACGACACCACCACCGTCATAAACGGAGCGGGGGCAGCTGGGATTGCTATGGCGCGCCTGCTTGTCACTTTGGGACACAGAAAGGAACAGATTCTCTTGTGCGACTCTCGGGGCGTCGTTTATAAGGGTCGAAAGGAAGGTATAAACCCCTATAAGGCCTCCTTTGCGGTAGAGACAGATAAGCGGACACTTGCCGAGGCTCTACAGGGGGCAGATGTCTTCTTGGGTGTTTCAGTAGCGGATGCCGTGACCCCAGACATGGTCAAAAGCATGGCTCCCAACCCTGTTATCTTTGCGATGGCAAATCCCGATCCCGAAATCCCCTACGCTGAGGTTAAGAAAGCTCGCCCTGATGCGATTGTGGGTACGGGTCGGAGCGACCACCCAAACCAAGTTAATAATGTCCTTGGTTTCCCTTTTATTTTTCGGGGCGCTCTTGATGTCGCTGCCCGCGCTATCAACAACGAAATGATGGTGGCTGCAAGCCGAGCCCTTGCCGACTTGGCGCGAGAGCCGATTCCCGAAGAGGTCCTTGCCGACTATGGGGGCGACCCTCTCTCTTTTGGTCCCGATTATGTGATTCCCAAACCTACAGATAGACGTGTTCTGTTCCATGTGGCACCCGCTGTCGCTGATGCCGCCATCAAGACGGGCGTCGCACGCCGCCCTGTTGATATTGATGAATACCGAGCTTCCCTAGAACGTTTGGTAGACCCGGGGCGTCGTCTTCTACGCCCCGTATTTGCTCGTGCAAGAACCTTAGCCCTCCCCGCTCGCATCCTCTTTCCAGAAGGATCTAATAAAACTGTGCTCCAAGCTGCCGAGATTCTTAGGGGTGATGGCCTTGCTCGCCCCGTCCTTGTGGGGGACCCTGCTACGATTCAAGAAGCCGCTTCGAAAGTGCGTGTTGATACGCAAGGAATGGAGATTCTTAACCCTCCCCACCACGCCGCTCTGAAGAAGTACAGTCTCTCTTTTCACAACCTAAGAAAACGTCGGGGTATGACCCCAGCGGAAGCCCACCAACGCCTTTTGGACCCCATAGTATTTGGGGCGATGCACTTGCGTGAGGGAGGCGTTGATGGTTTGATAGTGGGGCAAAATATACACTACAGAGATGCCTTAGTTCCCCTCCTCCAGATTCTCCCCCTTTCGGAGGGTATCTCCCATGCTATCGGTGCCTACGCTATCATTCCTCAAAACCGAGATATCTCCCCCGTTGTTTTGGGAGATGCAACGATCGGTATCTCTCCCACTGCTGACCTTCTGGCTGAAACGGGGTATCTCTTGGCTCGTTTTGCCAAGGACTTTCTCCAATTAGACCCCATTGTGGCATTCTTGAGCCATAGTAATTTTGGGTCGGGCAAGAGTTCCAGCGCTAGGACCATTCAAAAAGGAGTTGCCCTCTTCAAAAGTGCTTACCCTGAGATTCCTGCCGATGGAGAGATGCAAGCAGATACCGCCCTATCTCCCCTTATTCTCAAGAAAGCCTACCCCTTCTCTGTTTTGAACGAGTGTGGCCAAGCGAACGTCTTGGTTGCCCCTGATCTAGATAGCGCAAATATCGCATACAAGCTCCTTTCCAAACTGGGAGAAGCGGTTCTTGTGGGGCCCCTCTTGTTGGGCATGAAACACCCCGTACATGTCTTGCAACGACACAGCTCGGTTTCTCAAGTGGTGGAACTGGCTACTTTGTCCGCAGCGAGACTTTCTCCTTGAAAGAGGATCTTTCGTCACAGGAGAGCGCGTTGAACAAAGAGAGTGGAGAGCGAAGCGTTGAAGATTGGTCCTCCTTGGTGGGAGGATATCTCCTCCAAACTGAATCTGGAGATGAAGACGCCCTGAACGAAGCTCTCCTATTGACAGAGGACTTTGTAGCCGCACATCCCGACTCTCCCCAGGCATGGATGAATCGGGGTTTGGCTTTGTGGTGGGCAGGGAAGACAGGAGCGATTGACGCTTTTCTTGAGGGCGAGAGGTCTTCGGGAGAGTTAGATGGGGCGTGCCATCACTGTTGTCTCTACCACTTGGGCCGCATTGCCCTGGGGGATGGAGATGTAGAAGAAGCAGTCATTTATCTTAGAAAAGCTCATGAAAAAGACCCCTCCCATCTCCTTACTCTCCATGATTTGGGTGTCGCTGAAGCTCGGAGGGGGAAGAGCAAAGAAGGAAAGCGCCTTCTCCAGATGGTCCTAGAAGCGGATCCTGATTTTCCTGGTGCCGCAAAGAATCTCCAGGTTCTCCTTTTTGGCGAGGGTTCCTAACCGTGTTCAAGCGCATTACATTGTCTTCTCCGCACCCTGAAAAGGCAGCGCGTTTTCTCTGTGAAGCTCTCGGTCATGAACGACCATCTGGAACGGGGCCTGTCTTGGTCAGTAGGGGGGGGGCTGAGGTTGTCCTTGTGAAGGGTCCCTCTTCAACCCCACCCATCATTTTCTCTGTGATGTCGGACAGTTTTGAAAAAACGACCGATGGAATCAACGCTGCGGGAGGAAAGTTGGTAAGGGAATTAGTCGGCAAGAGAAGAAGCCGCTTTTTTCATGCGCCAGGTGGTCTCCTCATTGAAGTCGTCCTTAGGAGAAAACAGCCTTGAACAAGTTAACCCTATTCATCCTTCCCTTTCTTTGGGGGGTTTCATGTGTGCAAGCAGAAAAAGAGGTCTCACTACCCTCCAAGCCGTCCACTTTGCCCCCCGTTCTCTCTCTTCCCCCAGAGGGGTGTCCCACAGACCCCCTTGAACCAGGGCGTGTCACAGACGGAGATACCGCTACTGTAGCCGGGGAATCCGTTCGGTTCCTCCACATCAACACCCCTGAACTTGGAGAATCTTGGGCGTTTGAAGGCGCTGATTTTCTTGAAGAGATGATAGGAGGAAACCCCGTCTCTCTTTCTGGTGAGTGTTCCAGAGATGGGTATGGACGCCTCTTGGCTGAGGTCTTTTCTAGCGAAGGGAAGAATACGAACCTAGAACTCGTTCGGGCAGGACTAGCCCATGTCTTCCTTTTTCCCCCATACCCAGAAGGTACAGCAGAGAAATACCTTGCTGCCGAGGCAGAAGCTCGGTCGGCACGTCTCGGGATTTGGAGTGGGGACCCTCGATACGCAGGGAGCCTCCATATCACTTCGTTCCACGCTGATCCCGATGGTGCCGATAGCGAAGATTTGAATGGAGAATACATCCGCTTGGCAAATATCTCGGGAATGGATCTGGACCTTGAAGGGTATCGGTTGACCGATCAAGAAGAGAAAAACAGTTATACCTTCCCCCCTGTTCTCTTGCGTGCAGGTCACCAACTGAAGATTTCGGTCGGTTCTGGGGAGAACAAAGTAGATCCCAACGCCTCCATGCAACTCTACTGGGGAAGCGACGTACCCGTCTTTAACAATGACGGAGATACCGCGACCCTTTGGGATCGTGAGGGGCACCATGTAGATAAGGTATATCACCCCGTTAGAGAGCTTCCCCATGCCGAGCAACTTCCTCCACCTGCAAGCGGAAGAATCGCTGCTGAGGATGCCATCCATTACATCGGCGAAACCTTGACGGTGGAGGGCATTGTGGTTTGGACCGAAGCGAGTGGAACGGGTAAGGTTTGTAAGGTCGCCTTTTCTGATGACAGGCGTGGTTTTTTGGTGGCGACCTTCCCCTATGCTAAATTTGCGATGCCTGGGTGCTGGGACGGTTCTCTTGTGGGCAAGGCGGTCGCCATCAGGGGCAAGATCAAGTTCTACAAAGGTGCCCCTGAAATCATCGTCAACAAGAGTAGCCAAGTCACAATGGGAGATGCCGAAGCGATAGACCCCTTTGCCGATATCGTACTAAGTGCTGGTGTTCTCACGCCCGAGCAAGCATCCGACCATATCGGCGAAACAACAACAGTTGGGGGGCGGGTGCTCTCTGTCTACATCTCCTCTTCCAAGAAAGTCTGCAAACTCAATCTAAGTGCCGACTACAAGACAGGGTTTTCTGTCACATCGTTTTCGGGTGACAAGGCGGCTCTTCCCGGCTGCTGGGATCGATCGTTAGAGGGTAAAATCCTCGACGTTTCAGGCACTATTGAGGCTTACCAAGGTGCCACCCAGATTGTCGTGAATGAGGGGGCTCAAGTCTTCATTCACGAATGAAACGAAAGAGCCACGAAGCGAAAGAGCGCTTGGAAGAATTTGCTCACCACTGGCGACGCCTTTGGGAAGTCGCCGAACCGTGGGTCTCTGCGCCGGGTCCCCACGCCCTTCCCCCCTCCAACGCTGATGATGAATCTCACTTCCTAAGGGAAAGAGAGTGGGTGGGGCGTCACCTATTACCTGTAGCGATGGATATCGGAGGCACGCCTGAACGTGCCGCGTCGGTAGCCCAAGGCATCCGAACCCTCCTAGATATGGCTGTCAGCCTACGCGATTTGGGTACAAAAGATGCGACACGCGGACATTTCCAAGCCCAATGGAATCACACCCACAACCGTCTTTCTATCGCCCTTTCTCGCTATGAGCCTGGAGTTGACAAACGGCTTATTGCCCAACAAGAATCCACCCTTTACCCCTCAGGAAACCCTCCTAAGGGGATACTCCCAACAGGCGACAATCCCCTAAAGCGACTCCTTTTCGGTGTCGTTTGGGTCCTCTTTGCGTGGAAAATGCTAGATTTGGCATATATCGCTTGGCGATTTGCTGTAGAGAGTTCCTGTGCCACCCTCGCCCAGCCAGGGACTGGGGATGCCGCAGACTGTCTCCCTGGATTCGTCCCCTTCTTCCCGTGGCCGGGCTAGTCCCCGCCGAGCGCCTCGATTCGGCGTCTGTCGCCGCTGCTGCGGTGCGTGCAGCTCTACGGGGAGCCCCCTTTTCAATCACCTCTCGCTACCCACCCATCTACAAGCATGTTGCTCACCTCCTTCACCTCTTGCCCCTCCGTATGAGGAACGCTGCAGTCGCATGGGGGGCGTCATGGTCTGTGGGCACCACCTTTGAGTCCCTTCGGGAGATGGATGGCGACCTCTTGGCTCGGCACCTGCTCAAGGGGTGGCCGAAGAGACGTTTCTCTGGGATCCACATGGGAAGCCCTGCAGGAGGCGCTGCTTCGTGGGCAGCTGTGGAGTGGTCCCCTTTTCTTCCAACAAGCGTTCTCTTTTCGTTGCAATGTCGCAAAGATCCCGACGACCTTGATGCCGTTATCTCAAGGGCAAAAGCCTGGGGGAAGGAGCTCGCCCCGCGACTCCCTGATTGGGAGCTCGTATGGCACCACGACCCCATCCACGACCGTCTTTTGGTAAGGAATGTCCTCCACCTCAGGTGCCGTCTAAAGAGGCTTCCTGCCTCGTGGTCCGATTGGATACGATCACACATACCCCCTAGCTCCCCGGCTCTCCTCCACCATCTTCCCGGTTACATGTGGCCCCGTTGGGGGTTGGGAGAGGCGGGGTTTTTTTAGGTGGGGGGGTTGGGGGGGATTGATCCTGAGGGTTTTCCCCAACCGGTAGGGTTTGAAGGTCCTTTCCCCGCCGTAGAGAGTGAAAGGGGGGGGGAGTCCACATTGGTCAAGGAGGTCTCGGAGGGACTTCCCCGTGTGGGCGTCAACCTCTCGGTCCACACCTATCCCACCGTGGAATCCCTCTCGATGGCTTCGTTTCGCAGGCAGGTTATGGAGCTCCGCCTACGAGGGGAGGTGCGGGAGGGGGTCGCTGCGGTTGATTCCTTCACCCATCAAGATCCCGGATCGTGGCACCGCCTGGGTATCCCTGTCTTATGGATGCCTTTCAACACCACGGATGCCTTGTCTTGGATCCCCTCGTTCTTGGAAGAACATTCCATCCGAAAGGTGTTTTGGACTGCTGTTCCCTCTTATGACAACGCCTCCGATACCGTGACCTTTGAAGATTTGGAGGCTCTCTTCAAACCTTTTGGTGGTATCCCGGTAGGCCCCAACCCTTCCCAATGGCCCTCCGACCCCCTATGCCCCCTCCGGTACGATTCCCGAGATCTCTCCTCATTGGTAGGGGGAGGGTAGCGATTACCATATCCGTTTTACAGTATCTATGCTTGCCCGTTTTTTTGTTTTCCTATTATCCCTTTCTCCGAGAATGAAGAAGGAGGGATGGTTGTGGTGGTACCAATCTCTTGCCAAGGGGCATAGAGAAGGAAACTGGCGGTATATGAACTATGGGTTCTCCGACCCAAATGCGCACCCTATTCCCCTTGAGGAAGAGGACGAAATAGATCGCCCATTGATTCAACTTTATCACCACACAGCGACACAACACAACATTGAAGGGTTGCGGGTCTTGGAAGTTGGATGTGGGAGAGGTGGGGGTGCCTCATATGTCGCTCGCTACCTAAACCCATCTTCTGTTGTAGGGTTGGACCTTTCTCCCCAGGCGATTTCTCTTTGTGAGGATTTCCACCACCACATCTCCAACCTTTCCTTCGTCCAAGGTGATGCAGAGGATCTCCCTTTTGATGATGCCTCTTTTGATGTCGTCCTGAATGTGGAGTCGTCCCATTGCTACCCCCATATGGACCGATTCCTTTCAGAGGTTCAACGCGTCCTTAGACCGGGTGGTCGATTCCTCTATTGTGACCTGCGCCTCAATGGAGCTTTGCCCCAGTTAGAGGAAGCGTTAGCCCGTATCAACCTTGAGTCTGTCCAACGGGAAGATATTACCCCCCACATTCTGAACGCCCTTGATGGTATCAACGAACGGAAAGAGGGAGCGATCACCTCCTATGTGCCCCCTTTCTTTAGGAACGCTTTCCGTGCTTTCTCTGCGACAAAGGGAACTTTCGTCTATAAGGCGCTGACGGACGGTTCAGGAATCTACATTAGTTGTATGCTCCAAAAGAAAAACCACTAGGGGGTGTTAGAGGGAGACACTCTCAAGTGTAGAGAGATGAATCTCTACGACATCCCCCGTCTCTTTGGCATACCCCCCAGCTAGGACCACAGATAGCGGAATCCCTCGCTGCTGACACCACGCACCCACTGAATCGTCCCGTGCCCTCAACCCCTTCTTTGAGAGCGCTAGCCCTCCCAGTTGGTCCTTCATAAAGGGATCCGCACCAGCCAGAAAGAGGACAAGGTCGGGACGGGGTTTCTTCTCTAACCACGTCAACGCCTTTCCCAGCGCCTCCAAGTAGGCGCTATCTTCCATTCCATCCGGTAGACCTATGTCCAAATCGCTGGGGGGTTTCCAAGCAGGGTAGTTGTTCTCTTGGTGGAGAGAGATTGTATGTACACGCTCTTCCTGGGCAAAGCAGACAGCCGTTCCATTACCCTGATGCACATCTAGGTCCAAGACCGCAGCCGTTGATACAGCGCCTTCGTGGAGGAGTTGTGCAAGGGAAATGGCAACATCATTCAAGATACAGAAACCCTCGCCATGGTCGGGGAATGCATGATGAAAACCCCCTCCAATGTGAAATCCCCATCCCTGCTTCAATGCATCACGACAAGCAGACAGCGTGCCCGCAGCAGCCCCAAGAACGCCCCTGTAGACCTCTACGGAGCACGGCGCCTCAAACTCCCACACCCCCGCTTCAGGGTTCTTGAAATACCCCTTGATTCTCTCTAGATAGGTTGCCGAATGGACTCTCTCAACAGCACCCAAAGGGAGCGGTTGGGGATGGGTTATCTCAAGGGAAGGGAAGACTGTATTGATGTGGTCAACACACCGTTGGTATTTCTCAACGGGGAAGATATGCTCCCCCCAGGGAAAAACTGATTGCTCCGCAAATCGAACCTTGCCCATCCCCCTATTCTCATTCACACCTGTCTCAACACCGTCTCAATTGAATCAACCACCATTCAAAGGGAATGAAGATACCCCTATGAACAGAAAATTCTCTATCAAACTCTTCCTAATGCCCGTCCTTCTTGTCACCTTTGTGACCAGTTGTGCCCGCCCTGTAAACGAAGAGAGTCAGATTCAAGTGACAGGTAGCGATACGATGGTCAACCTAGGGCAAGCGTGGGCTGAGGCATACATGTTTGAAAGCCCCGAAACCTTCATTGCGGTCGGGGGGGGAGGCTCTGGGGTCGGTATCGCCGCCCTCATCAATGGCACAGCAGACTTAGCACACGCCAGCCGCTCCATGAAAGAAAAAGAGAGTGCCAAAGCGGAAGAAAACGGCATTCACCCACAAGAACATATTGTGGGGTATGACGGGCTTGCTGTCGTCGTTCATCCCGACAATCCCGTAAACGAACTCACGCTTCTCCAATTGGCCAAGATATTCTCTGGAGAGATTACAAACTGGAATGAACTGGGTGGTGAGGATTTGGGCATTGTGCTCCTAAGCCGGGAAGTGAACAGTGGAACCCACGTCTACTTCAAAGATAACGTCTTGGGTGTAGCAGAAGAGGGAACGGAGTTTTCTGAAAACGCCCTCCTTATGCCCTCCAGCCAATCGATCGCTGATGAGGTTGGCCAAAACACGGGTGCTATCGGCTACTACGGCATGGGGTACATTAGCCCCCAACAACGACCCGTGGCTGTGGGAACAAGTGAGGGATTTGTTTTGCCCACAGTGGCGAATGTCGTCAATAAGAGCTACCCCATCGCACGCCCCCTCTTCATCTATACGAATGGCGCCCCCGAAGGGACCATTCGTGCCTATATAGATTGGATTCTTTCCGAGAGTGGTCAAGCGGTCGTAACGGCTCAAGATTTCGTCCCGATTCTCTAGCCACGCCCTAGACTAGACTCCCTCTTTGAACCCTTCTGTAAAGCGATCACCTCCCCGGGGGAAAGGACCAAGGGTCACGCTGCGGGCTACCTATAGAAAGCCGTGGTCAGAGCGTTTGTTAGAAGGAGGTGTACACCTCGCCGCGTGGTTGTGTATCCTCTTTGTGGTGCTGATTCTCTTCTTCCTTGCTAGAGAGAGTGGGGGGTTGGTCTTTAAAGATGTTTTTCAAGTAGTAGGGAGGTATTGGCGCCCCATAAGCGAGCCCCCCCAATTTGGGGTTCTACCTCTTCTTGCTGGCTCCCTCTTAGTGACCCTAACAGCGACCGCAATTGCTGTGCCTTTAGGTGTGGGTGCCGCAATCTACATTGGCGAGTTTGCCCCTCCTCAAGTAAGAGAGATATTGAAAGTCTCCGTGGAGTTTCTTGCCGCGATACCGAGCGTCGTTATCGGTTTCTTGGGGATGATTGTCCTTGCCCCCCTCGTAAAGTCCCTCTTCAACCTGCCCACGGGGCTTACCGCTCTCTCTGCCAGCCTGATGTTGGCTTGGATGGCGATGCCCACGATCGTTTCGCTGACCGAAGATGCCCTTAGAAGTGTCCCCGATACGTTGCGCCATGGTGCTTACGCCCTGGGGGCTACACGATGGCAGACGATTAGGCGCGTCCTCTTACCCGCTGCGAAGCCCGGTATCTTGGCGGCAACGATGTTAGGTGTAGGACGGGTCATTGGTGAGACGATGGCTGTCTTGATGATTAGTGGCAATGCTGCACGCATACCTCACTCGGTGCTAGAGCCGATTCGCACACTCACAGCGACCATCGCCGCCGAAATGGGGGAAACCGTTCAAGGAAGCGACCATTACCAAGCTCTCTTCTCCTTGGGGCTTGTGCTCTTTGGCATCACTCTCGTTGTAAACACCATTGCCGACCGCCTTGTGCATCGGGGAGAGACATCTTGAGAAGGCAAGACCCCCTTGCACAAGAACGGCGCGCTCGCTTGGGGTTGCTCCTTGTAACGATTCTTGTTATCGTTCCTGTCGCACTTATTGTGGGCACTGTGATTGTGAAAGGAATCGGTGCTGTAGATTGGGAATTCCTCTCTACAGCCCCACGCAATGGACTTCGAGAAGGGGGCATTCTCCCAGCGATCGTGGGCACCCTAGTCTTGGTTGCGGGTGCCGTGTTATGGAGCGTTCCTTTTGGTGTTGCGACGGCGATCTATTTGGTGGAGTATGCACCCCGTAGCCAGATTGCCCGTTGGGTTCGCCTTGCGATCCTTAACTTAGCCGGAATTCCTAGTGTGGTCTATGGTCTATTTGGGTTGGGTATCTTCGTCATTGGGCTTAAGTTAGGCGTAAGCATCTTGGCGGGCACCTTAACTCTAGCTCTGATGAACCTTCCTGTGATTGTGACAAGCACAGCGGAATCCCTCAAAGCCGTTCCGGACCGGTTCCGGGTAGCAAGTTTGGCGTTGGGTGCAAGTCGTTGGCAAACGGTTCGCCACATCGTTCTTCCCAACTCTCTCCAGGGCATCCTGACGGGTATCATTCTTGAAACAAGCCGTGCTGCTGGTGAAACCGCCCCTATTCTCTTTACCGTTGCCGCTTTCTATCTTCCCCGATTGCCCCGCACTATCTACGACCAAGTCATGGCTTTGCCGATGCACCTTTATGCCATTAGCACCCAAGTGCCCAATATTGGGATGGATGTTCGGTATGGGGTCGCTCTTGTCCTGTTGGGGCTCGTTTTGGGGGTGAATGCGATTGCGATTGCTGTCCGTTCTCGCATGAGGAGGAATCGCATATGGTAATGCCCACCACAGATGCACTTTCCATCCAAAACCTCTCTGTCAACTTTGGGAATAAGACGGCACTTAGAGATATCTCTTTAGATATCCACAAAGGAGAACTTTTAGGCATCATTGGTCCAACAACCTCTGGAAAAACGACTTTCTTGACGGTGCTAAACCGGATGATTGACACGTTGCCCGATGCGAAAGTCCGTGGGCGTATTCGCATGGGAGACTTGAATCTGTTGGCTACGCAACAGGTTCAGTCTGTTCGGCGTCGTGTAGGGATGATCTTTGCTCTTCCCGTTGCCCTCCCCTTGACGATTCGAGGGAATGTGGAGTATGGACCTCGCCGTTCAGGGGTTCGAGATCCAGGCATCCTGGATGTTCTCGTTGAAGATAGCCTCAAAGCAGCGGGTCTTTGGGAAGAGGTAGAGACCCGCTTGGACAGCCCTGCCCTCAAGCTCTCTGGCGGGCAACAACAACGGCTCTGTATCGCTCGTGCCCTTGCCCTCAAGCCCGAAGTTCTCCTTTTGGATGAACCTTGCTCGGGGCTAGACCCCCTCTCAACAGCTCGTGTGGAAGACACATTGATTGCCCTTCGGGGAGATGTCACCATTGTCCTCGTTACGAACAACCCCTACCAAGCTTCTCGTGTCGCTGATAGAACGGCCTTTTTCTTGGGTGGCGAACTCGTTGAGTTGAACGATACCAAAGCTCTCTTTACGCTTCCGAAAGATGAGCGGACTCAAGCGTATATTGAGGGGAAGTTCGGGTAATGGAACCGATTGTTCAAGCCCGAGATTTTTCGTTGTGGTATGGGGATTTTCAAGCACTTATTGATGTCAACCTCTCCGTGCCTCCCCAGCGAGTAACCGCCATTATCGGTCCTTCTGGATGTGGCAAGAGCACCTTTCTCCGCTCCGTCAATCGCCTCAACGATGCGATACCTGGAGTTACCACCTCGGGCTCGTTGTCTGTAGGTAAGACGAAGATCTACGAGCCCTCGACCGAGATTGTGGGTCTCAGAAGAGAGGTAGGAATCGTCTTCCAACGCCCCAACCCTTTTCCTCTCTCTGTTTACGACAATGTCGCGTTTGGTCTCCAAACAGGTGCGGATGTACCTGACAGAGATGAGACCTCTCAACGGGTGGTAGATGCACTAGAAGAGGTCGGTTTGATGGAGGACCTAGGTGGAGACTTAGAGAAGAAGGGGACCTCTCTTTCGTTGGAGCAACAACAACGTCTCTGTATTGCCCGATGTCTCCCCACCCAACCGGAAGTCCTCTTGATGGACGAACCCTGTTCCGCTCTAGACCCCGAAGATACCGAGAGGGTTGAACGTCTTATCCGCAAACTGAAGAAGACCGTTACCGTTGTGATTGTGACCCACAATCTCCAACAGGCAGGACGCATTTCCGACATCTGCTCCCTTTTCCACTTGGGACGCGTCGTTGAAACATCTAAGACAAGAGAGATTTTTCACAATCCACAAGAGAAACTTACACGAGATTTTATTACAGGAAGATATGGTTAGGAGGAACGATGAGTAAGAGACTAACACGCGTGATTACACGCATCAAGGAGAAGACCCTTTCTTATGGTCGGATGTCCCAAGAAGCAATGGAGAAAGCACTCCTTGCCCTATTGGATGGAGATCCATTAGCCTATGAGACGATTCGCCAAGATGAGGTAGAACTTGATGCGATTGAGGTAGAGATTGAAGAATCTATCTTGGGTGCGATTGCCCTCCATCAACCCGTTGCCGATGATCTGCGCCTCCTTGCCGCTCTCCTCAAGATTACGAACGACCTTGAGAGGATTGGTGATTATGCGGTCAAGGTTGCTAAACGTGCCCAGTCCATCGACCCCCTCCTTCTAGCAACGATTCGACCCCACTTTGAAGAGTTGGGCGACCGGAGTATCCAGATGCTCAAGGACGCTCTCCTCGCTCTATCGGCGGGAGATGGTGCATTAGCCCAGAGAGTTCGCGATGCCGACGACGAAGTTGATGACCTGAATAAGGACATTATCCAGAATCTATTGGAAGCGGGGGACGAGGATGTGTCCAGTGTCGTCTATCTCATCTCGGTCTCTCGCCGCTTTGAGCGTGCCGCCGATCACGCCACCAATATCGCTGAAGATGTGCTCTATTGGTTAGAAGGCCGCATCATGCGTCACGGCGAGAGTTCCTAGTCTGTTGGCGGGTTTGAAAGGGGGAGAGAAACGACGACTCTAAGCCCCCTTCCCTCCCTTGAAAGAAGACTTAGTTCCCCTCCCGCCCGTTCTATCAAGCGATGAGCGATCGCTAATCCCATACCTGAACCGCTCCCCCTTTCTGTTCCCACTCTTTCAAAGGGGCGTTTCACTCTCTCCCTGTCGGCAAGTGGAATCCCGGGACCATTATCAATGACCTCAAACCCAACCTTTCCTCCCACCAGCTTTACCCACCTTTCGCCTGATTCCACATGGTGGAGCAACCCGTTCATGACAAGTGCCTGAAGAACGACTTCCATTGCTCGCTCCTCTATGGCGAATATGGGTGTGTCCTCAATCCCTCCCTCAATGAGGGAGATTCCCTCCTGATCCGCAAGAGCTTGGCAGCGTGGAAGAACATCTGCCCACACCTCTCCCAAAGAGGATTCCCCCTCTCCTAAGCTCACTCGAAGCCTATTTTCAACGAGCTCTGTGAGTCGGATAATCTCATCTTCAGCAACACGCTTGAGGGGAGCTTCCTCCCCCGGATTCCACGCCTCCAACGCCCCCTTTATCACAGCCAAGGGGGTCTTCATTTCATGGGTGGCGGCGATGCGGAATGCTTCTTCTCCCTCTTCTCTTTCCTTTCTATCCGTGATATCCCGCACGACCAAGAGGCTCTTGGCTCCTTTCGTTCTCGTTGTATAGGCTTGAATCCAAATCCCTTTTCTACCCAGTCGGAGTCTCTGGCGCTCTTCTTTCCCCCCCAAGACCATTTCCACCAAACGACGGTCGGGGAGTGCTCCTACCGATTCCACACTCTCTGCCAACCCCAACATTTCTTGTGCTGAACCGTTTAGATAGAGAGCCCTTTCACCTTCAAAGATAAGGACGCCTTCGTCCAAACCACCCAACGCTGCCTCCATCAATCCTCTCGTGGCCTTGACCTCCCCTTTGGCTCGCCCTTCCCCCCGTCGAGCCCTTTGGAGGGCGTGGGCGATGCGGTCAAAGGGAGGTCCCAGCCTCATAGGGGGTGGGGCAGGAGGAATATCTACCATCTTTGATAGAGCTTCCAAGGGCTTTGTTACACCTTCCCTAAGTCCCCTCACAGTGCACCACCACAAGAGAACAGAGGTGCTTACAGCTCCCCACCACGGGGGGTTTTCTCTCCCTAAGTAGAGAATCCCTATTGGTACTAGAAAGATGAAGGCGAGCCCCCATTCCCATCGTGCGTAGCGTCTCTTCATTTCTCCATCAAGGCGAGCCTATATCCATACCCTGGAACGGTCTCCAATAGGGCACTTGCCGCTCCCAGTCTCTTTCTGAGTCGGCTCATATGTTGATCCACCGCACGAGTCGCCGCCGTTTCTTTCCACCCCAAAGCTCGGAGTAAATCGTCTCGATGGACTGCATGGGGAGCGCGCATCGCCAAAGTTCCCAATAGTGAAAGCTGGTCACCTGTAAGTTGGATCGGGATTCCCCCCAGAGAGACTTCCCTCTTCCCCAAATCAATCTCTAACTCTCCGCACTGAACGATTCCACCTCTTTTCTTGTTTCGGCGCGTCAAGATGGCGTTGATGCGTAGAACGAGCTCTTTTCCACTGAAGGGTTTCACCATGTAATCATCACATCCCGCCAAGAAACCCTCTACTCTTTGCGCCTCCTCTCCCAGGGCGGAGAGGATAATCACGGGCAAACTATACCCTTGGCTTCTGAGCAAGGCTAGTGCCTCTTTCCCCCCCATTCCCGGAAGCATTAGGTCTAGAATCAGCAGGTCAACCCCCCCTCTTCTTATTCTCTTCAGCCCCTCTTCTGCCGTCCTCGCCTCATCCAGAGCATACCCCTCTTTCATCAGGATGTGGCGTAGAACAAGTCTTAGGTTCGCATCGTCTTCAACCAGAAGGAGTTGTATCACGTCACTTCTTTCTCTTAGGAAACTGCTGCGAGTGCTTTCTTGAATGCCGCAGCTGCTGTTGCCATCTCTTCACAGATGCTTACCCCTTTTTCTCCCAAGAGAGGAAGGAGGGCTACTGGATCAATGACGCCAATACGAACCCTCCCTGAAGGGAGTTCCCGAGCCAATGCGCCACAGGGAAGGAATAGACCGATGTCTGGCACCGATGTCGTCGCCTTGTGAGCAAGGGCGGGGTTGCAGACCCCCAAGAGGCGGTATCCTTCAATCTCCTCCCCTATCTTCTCTTTGAGGAGCGTACGGACATCAATGTCCACTAGGGTACCAAACCCCTCCGCCTTCATCGCAACGATAAACCTATCCACGACATCGTCCATTGGACCATCCACTTCCACAAAAAAACCGTATTCCATAAGGACATCCTAGAACTCTTTGGGTGTTCTGAATATGATATCTTCTCAATGGAACTCCTCCTCGTTGCCTCATTCCTCTTTCCGCCACCAGACAGAGAAGTGCCACCCCACCCACGACTTATGGCAACGCCCCCTACCCTAGAGGCGTTACTGGAAGATGTTGATAGGGGGGAGATACCCGACCTGCTTGTAACGAATGTACTGTCTAGGGCCAATCAGTATCTATCAGCACCCCCCATCACTTATAGTAAGAGTAGCCGTGACAATCTCTATGGTCCTAGTCGAGAGGCGGGGTTGCGAATCTGGTCCTTGGGAATGGCATGGTGGCTAACTGGATCCGCAAAATACAGGGAGGCTGCTGTCACAATCATGCGTGATATCGCCGCCTTCCCCGATTGGAATCCCAGCCACTTCTTAGATACAGGAATGTTCTCGCTCGCTTTGGGGTTGGGCTACGATTGGTTCTACGATGATCTCTCCCTAGATGAGAGAGAGCTTATTCGGGAGGCGCTCGTAGAGAAAGGTCTCAAACCAGGTCTTGAAGCTCTAAAGGGGAAAATGACTGGTTGGTGGCGCTATGCAAACAACAACTGGAATTTAGTCTGCAATGGCGGTCTTATTGTCGCCTCGTTGGCTTTGTGGGATGAAGAGGAGAAACTTGCCTACGAAGTCTTATCTCGTTCCGTTGAGAGCCTCCAGAAACCCCTTGACCATTGGCCTGATGACGGGGGATGGCTAGAAGGTCCTGGGTACTGGGATTACGGGACCGAGTTTCTCATATACGCCCTTGACTCGCTCTCATCGGTCTTTGGAGATGATGGAGGGCTCTCTGCCTCTCTGGGGTTTTCCAGAACAGGGAACTACAGAATGCAAGTGGTAGGTCCTTCTGGAAAACCGTTCAACTATGGAGATAGTACCGACTTGCTTAGGGAATCTCCACATATCGCTTGGCTCTCTAGACGATTCCACCGTCCCGATTGGTCATCTTGGCATCGCAACCACCTCTCCTACCTACCCCAAGACCTCCTTTGGTACGTTCCAGAGGAGGAGGGTGTGGAGAGTGAATCCCCACCCCTAACCGCTCTCTTCCCCGAAACAGGCATCGCCTTCTTGCGCTCTAGTTGGGACGAGAATGCCTTCTTTGTGGGTATCAAAGGGGGCCAAAATGGTGTCAGCCATGGACACTTGGATTTGGGCTCTTTTGTCTTGGACTGGGAAGGAGAGCGATGGATTACCGAGTTGGGGCGAGACAGTTACTCTCTCCCTGGATACTTCGGCATCCGTCGCAACTCTTACTACAGAAACAACACCTTCGGTCACAATACGCTCTTGGTTGATGGATTGGGGCAGAAGAGAGATGGGCTTGCCCCCCTAACCCATCAAGAAAACGATTTGATCATCGTGAATCTATCCAAAGCGTACTCCGGCTTTGAAGAACTCTTTCGGGAATGGTCTCTTGGAGAGGGGCGTGTTCTCGTTAGAACCTGGGGTCGTTCAGCCCATCCTTCCTCTGCTGTTATAAGGCTACACACCCCTGCCCATGTCCTTCGTATACCTACGGGTATTCAGTTGTCCCTTGGAGAGAATCGCCTCTGTCTCGCTGGTGGTTCCCAACCCTTACCCCCGTGGACCCTCTCTCCTGCTGCGCCACCCACAGAACGAGAGAATCCCAATGAGGGTATCACCCGCATTGACTTCAATACCGCCTTTGACCCTCTGGGAGAGCTCCTTCTTTCGTTTTCTCCCTGTTAGCTTGCTCTCCTCCATACAATGCCCTTCCCGATGTATACCCTCCCCTTTGACCTTGCTTTGATTCAATCCTCTTTGCGGGAGGCCCGAAAGGATGGATGGCTCCTTTTGGGCAATAAGGAAAACAACCCCATTGCTAAGAAAGCTCTGGGGGGGGGTGCTTTTCTCTCGCGACGCTTTGCGCTTTGGATTCCTCTAGAAGGAGCTCCAACTCTCTTGGTTCATCGTATCGAGTCTCGTTCCTTGCCCCCCTTCGACATCCCAGTCCTTACATACACGGGATTTGTCCAATGGCGCAAACATCTTTCCCAAGTCGTCGGTGGAAAGTCTCTTCTCTTGGAATGGCACCCCTTAGGGGAGATCTCCTATCTCTCTCTCATAGATGGTGGTGTCGTTGACCTCCTTCGAGAACTCGGTTGCACCCTCCACTCCAGTGCAGATCTTGCACAACACCATTTCTTGCTCTGGAACGAGAAACAGATGGAATGCCACCAACTCGTTGCTAGAGAACTTACCCATGTCGTCCACGAAACTTTCCAGAGGATTCGGCAAACCCCACCTGGTGGCGTCGATGAAAAAGGTGTCCAACAGTGGATGATGGATTCCTTCTTGGCAAGGGGTATTGAAACAGATCACCCCCCTATCGTCGCTGTTGATGCTCATGCTGGCGACCCCCACTATGTGCCCCCCAAAGAGGGCTCCTCCCTTTTGGGAGCAGATTTTGTCCTCTTGATTGATCTTTGGGGGTGCCATCCTGGTCCCCATCAAACCTATGGAGATATTACTTGGATGGCTCGACGTGGTCAGATTCCTGAAGAGGCAGATAGGGCATTCCATACCATTCTCCAAGCCCGAGACGCTGGCATCTTAGCTCTTGAAACGAGCTTCTCCGAGAATCGTTTTCTTCCCGGGAATGAAGTGGACCGAATCGTGAGAGGGGTGGTAGAGAGATCCGGCTTTGGTTCTTCCTTTACACATAGGACCGGTCACAGCCTTGGGGTGCATGGTGGACACGGACTAGCCGCACAGATTGATAGCTATGAAGCAGAAGATAGGCGCTTGATTGAATCGGGTTGGGCAGGAACGATTGAACCTGGAATCTACTGCCCCCAGTTGGGTTGGGGGGTGCGAACAGAGATTGATGTGGTTATGCATCCAGGACCAATCGTTACTACTCCTAGACAGACCGAATGGGTGGTCATTTAGAGGGTGGAAAGGTAGGATTACTGCTGATGGATTCAGAAAACCCCTTTCAGGACTTGCCCCCCATTATTGATGAGATCCCCCTAGGAAAAGAGCTCTTACAGGAGACTTGTCAAAGGCTAAAACTTGCTTTTGAAGACCACCTCATGGATGCCGCCGACGACCGTGTTGTCGTTGGTTATTGGACAGAGGATAACATCCCCATCGTCTTTGGCGTCTTCAAGGAAGAAGAGTTTGCCTTGTTCCGAGTAGAAGCCCGTTGTTTCCCCCTTCCAGAAAAGCGTCATCTCTCTTTTTTCCGAGCGTTACTCAATCACGCTCACTTCTCTGAAGCGAGTCTCTCGGCACCTGGAGATGGGTGGGTATACGCTTGTCAGAATAAACCCCTTTTGGAGCTCGGTCCCGAAGAGATGGTCTTAGCGATTGAAAGTGTTGAACGCTCTGCCCAAGACGTCCAAAAAGAGATTGGGAAATCCCATGGTCTTTCGCCACCCCAACCTGACGATCTAGATTGACCCCTCGAGGCATGGATCGTTTTGACGAAGTTCACCTTTATGGGCGACCTATGGGAATGGCTGATAAGCCGAGTCAACCGCCCTCTGCCCCCAAAGGAGCCACTAAGCGGTGTGCCACCTGGGATATCGAAGCAGCCTACCGCCTGTTGCAGAACAATCTTGACCCTCGTGTTGCACTTGATTGGGAAAACCTAGTCGTTTATGGAGGAACCGGGCGGGCAGCAAGGACTTGGACGGATTACCACCAGATTCTCAGGGCATTAGAGCGATTAGAGCCTGACGAGACCCTCTGTATCCAAAGCGGACGACCCGTCTATGTGGGCAAGACCCACAAGCGCGCACCCCGCATCTTGATCGCAAACAGCAATCTCGTTCCCCACTGGGCAACCCCTGATGTATTCTCTGAACTTGACAGAAAAGGTCTCATGATGTATGGGCAAATGACTGCTGGTTCCTGGATCTATATCGGCACTCAGGGTATTCTTCAAGGGACTTATCAAACCTTTGTCGCTCTTGCCGAAATAGAGTATGGCACGCCAGACCTATCCCGACGATGGATTCTTACGGGGGGGATGGGGGCGATGAGCGGTGCCCAACCCTTAGCAGGCGCGATGGCAGGGGCGGCTATCTTGGTCGTTGAATCTGTGAAGGCGCGTATACAGAAAAAGTGTGACCAAGGTTTTTGTGACCGAATGACTGATAACTTGGACGAAGCGTTGGCCTGGAAGGATGAAGCTATCTTGGAGGGGAGGGGGCTTTCTATCGGTTTGGTAGGGAATATCGCCACGATTGCCCATACACTTTTAGAGCGAGATGAGATTCCAGATATCGTGACAGACCAAACGAGTGCTCATGACCTTCTTTCCTATTGGCCCGAAGGGAACTTGGAAGCGTTGGAGAAACTCAAGAGATCAAACCCGTCCCTTTACAGGGATCGTTCGGCAGAGACGATCCTGAAACATACCCGTGCGATTCTCGGGCTCAAGGCGAGGGGGGCTATCGCTTTTGATTACGGGAATGCCCTTAGAGACCAAGCCGAGCGAGCGGGGTTATCTGAGATTCGTCTTTCGGATGGCTCTTTTGCTTATCCCGGGTTCTTGCCCGCTTATGTCCGTCCGCTATTCTGCCAAGGAATGGGACCCTTTCGTTGGGCTGCCCTGTCAGGAAACCCCGACGATATTAGAAAAACGGACGAAGCGATGTTAGCCCTCTTTCCTGAGGATTTATTCTTGCACCGATGGATTCGCTTAGCCCAAGAACGCGTTCCTTTTGAGGGAATGCCCACGCGCATCTGTTGGTTGGGGTATGGCGACCGTGCCAAAGCGGGGCTTCTCCTGAATGAAATGGTAGCGAGTGGCGAGGTGGATGCCCCCATCGCCATCGGTCGAGACCATTTGGATACAGGTTCGGTTGCTAGCCCAAGTCGTGAAACCGAAGCGATGAAAGATGGCTCGGATGCCGTAGCCGACTGGCCCCTGCTGAACTTTGGGTTGAACACGGCGAGTGGTGCCAGTTGGGTCTCTTTCCATAGTGGCGGGGGGGTGGGTACGGGGCTATCTATGCACGCTGGTGTCGTTGTCGTTGCTGACGGCACACCCGAAAGAAGAGAGATTTTGCAGACCGTTCTTACGAACGATCCAGGTTTGGGAGTTGCCCGCCATGCAGATGCCGGTTACAGAGAAGCGCTTGATGTTGCCCGAGAAAGAGGTGTAGATCTGGGGAAGGACCTTGTCTAACGAATCTGACGGACGGGCGCTGAATAAACTGGGGCGCCTCGTTGCCCATCAAGATAACCCAGATCGACTCTTGTCCGAACTTGTGGCACTTGCCCGAGAGACGACGAATGCCGACGCGGGTTCGTTATACCTTATTGACCCAAGCAGAGAGGAACTTCTCTTTCGTGTTATTCAATCCCAATCCCTTTCATTAGATTGGAATCATACCCAGGGCACACCTTCTCCTCTGCCCAACCTTGCTATGGATGGATCGGATGGTTTCCACTTTGCCCTTGATGCGCTGACCGCCCACAAAGCAGTGGTGGGGATTCCTGATAAGGCACATGGGGGGACTCTGAAGAATGCCGCCATGCTTGGTTATTCTCCCAAACTGATCGCCTCAGTCGCTATCCTTGCAGAAGGAACGAGTATTGGGGTGCTTCAGGTCATCAATCCTCAAGGGGGGCGTTTTAGCAGGAAAGACCTCAATGATCTCTTTGCTCTAGCATCAGTAGCCGGGTCGGTCGTTAGGAACAGCCGCATCCTCGTTGACCTAAAAAGGGCAAATGAACTGAATCAGGCTCGTCGCACCCTGATTTCTGGTATCGCTCACGACCTCAAGTCACCTCTTGCCATTATCGCCAATGCGGGGGATGTCGTTGCCGAAGTTGAGGGAATGGCTTCTCTAGGAGAAGGGATTCGAAAAGAGGCAGAGGTTCTCCTTTCGCTGACGAACGATCTTGTAGATCTCTTGAGGATGGAGGAGGGACTGGAATCGTCCAACCCCGTCCCTTTTGATGTCGCCGAGACCGTAGCGGGAATCACATCCGGCTTAGATTCACTGTTTGATCGAGTTGGGGCGGATTGTGAACTTCTTTTGCCCGAAGGAATCGCCGGTTTCTTTGACGGTCGCCACTTCCGTCGAATCCTACTCAACCTTATCTCAAATGCTCTCCACCACGGCAAAGGGAAATCGGTCATTGTCTCAGCAAGAACAACCCGTTCGGGGGTTGAGGTCGTTGTTCAAGACGAGGGTCCTGGTATTCCCACAAGTCAACAAACAGAACTCTTCGAGCCCAAATCTCGAAAGGGGAGTGGGGGGGCTTTTGGATCAGGATTGGGGCTATCTGTCTCTCGACGGTTGGCTCACCTAAATAATGCGGACCTCATCCTTGCCCCTTCAAGAGTGGGTGCTCGTTTCGTTCTCTCTTTCCCTTCTGCCTAAGAAAAAATACGGCGGTATTTCCTCTCTAGATAGAGAAGGAAATCATCAGCCGTAGGCAACTTCCCTGTTGCCTCTTCCATCAGTGCCTCAGAACGGTGGAATGTCCCACGCTGGTGGATGTTATGCCGCATCCACGCCAACGGCGTAGAGCAATCTCCTCGGGCAACCTCACTCTCCCACTTGGGGTGATCTCTCGTCAACGCTTCTCCCAATTGTGCTGAATAGAGTCTCCCGAGTGCATAGGTTGGAAAATACCCCAACCCCCCCATAGACCAGTGAATATCTTGGAGAACCCCCGTCGTGTCATCTTCTGGAGAGAGGCCGACAAGCTCCTCCATTTTCTCTCTCCATACCCCCGGCAAATCATCTAGAGAAATCTCTCCACGGATGATATCTCTCTCCATCTCAAAGCGAAGAATGATATGGAGGGGATAAGTCACTTCATCTGCTTCTACTCGGATGAGAGATCGAGAGACCCGATTGACACGTTTTTGCATCTCTTCATATCCCACTCCTTCTGCCCTTCCCGGAAAATGGGATTTGAAGAAGGGCAGTGCATAAGTCCAAAAGGCCTCGCCTTGTCCCAAGACCGACTCAAAAAAGAGAGATTGGCTTTCGTGTATTCCCAATGAGACAGCTGTCCCCCTGGGTGTCCCCTGATGCTCCGAAGGTAATCCTTGTTCGTATAGACCGTGTCCCGCTTCATGTAACGCTCCCCCAAAGGATTTGAGGGGATCATTCACATCATATCGAGTGGTCAGGCGGATATCACCTGAGCACGTTCCTGAACAGAACGGGTGAACCGCTGTGTCCATTCTCCCGGCGTCAAAGTCAAATCCGATATGTCTTGCTCCCCACTTGCAGAACCGAGCCTGTTCTTCCACAGAGTACTTTCCTTCCAAGGGATCTGGACCGACTTCTCCTTGCCAGTCAAGGATTCTTTCAAGAAGGGGCACCAATCTATTCCTCAATCCTGAAAAGAGGGTGTCAATGCCTTGGGTGGTCATTCCCGCTTGGTATTGGTCTAGAAGAGCGTCATAGGGTTCGTCGGTATACCCCAAGTGCTCAGCACTCTCCTTTGCAATCTCAATAAGTTCTCCTAGGTCCGTTGAAAAGAGCGAGAAGTCGTCCTTTGCTCTTGCCTCCTTCCAACTTTCGTGGGCTCTAGTCGAAGCGAGTGCCCGTCTTTCTACAAGGTCTTGGGGGATCTTCGTTGCCAATTCCCACTCTCGCCTCCATTCACGCATGTTGGCTTTACTGTTCTCGTCCACTGCCTCGTTCTCTGCTTCCCCCAACCACTCACCTATCTGGGGGTGGGTAGCTCTCTTGTGGCCTTCTATCGCCAACCACGCCATCATCTTCCCCCTGTGCTCTGTCCCCTTTGGGGGCATGTTTACTTCTTGGTCCCACCCTACCAAAGCACCAATGCTCCCCATCACATGGAGTTCTTTGCTCATCTCCTGTAGTTTTTCGTAGGCACTCTTTTTACTTGCTTTCTCTTTCACCCTAACACCTCCTTTTTTGAAGAGGGTAATGGTATTCGGTTTTCGGGCTTCATTGCGTGCTTCCCCGTAGGATTTCGTTATGGTTCGTTCTCCCCTCCTCCTTTCGACTCAGGGGTCAGCCTGGGATGGGTTTGCTCTCAAGTTAGGTCCTATCTCCATCTTGATAGAAGAGGGGATCATTTCAGAGTTTTTGCACGGATTGGAGGCTGTAGAACTCGTTCAAGAGAACGACTTTGCTCATCACTTAGACCTAGGCGACCGCTTTTTGACACCGGGGCTCGTTGATGCCCACACCCACCTCCTTTATGGGGGCGACCGCTCATTTGAAAGGGAGCTGAGAGAATCGGGTGCCTCTTACTTAGAGATATTGGAAGCAGGTGGAGGAATACACGCCACCGTAAACGCCACCACAGAGACAGATGACGCCACCCTTCTTTCCTTGGCGGCCCAACGCCTACAGATCATGCGCTCTTGGGGAACGACGACGGTAGAGACAAAAACGGGGTATGGGCTTCTTGCCGAAGAAGAGATGCGTCACCTTCGCCTTTACCAAGACTTGAAATCTACCAATGCCTCTACGATTGTCCCCACATATCTAGGAGCCCATGCCCTCCCCAAAGGGGAATGTAGGAAAGACCACATCCAATCGATACTCCGTACCCTTCATCGCGTTGCAGAAGAATCTCTCTCCACCCGCTTTGACCTCTTCTTGGAACGAGGAGCTTACCGATACCAAGAGGCAGATACTCTCTTTCGTTTGGCCCGCTCGTTAGGGTTTGATCTGACCCTCCATGCAGGGCAGTTTAGCGACCAAGCCGGGGGTGACCTTGCCCTAAGACACCGAGCTGCTTCGCTGGACCATGGGGAGTTTCTGGGATCTCAAGATGGAGAACGGTTCGCAGAAGCGGGCGTGGCAATCGGTCTCCTCCCCACATGTAATCTCTATCTAGAAACAGGAGTACAGCCCCAAGCCCGAAAACTCATTGATCACGGAGTATCTCTCTTCTTGGGTACCGATCACAACCCTGGTTCGTCCCCGACACTTTCTCTCCTAGAGGTCGCCGCAATCGCCCATTCTCACTTAGAGATGAGCACCCAGGAAATCCTCCTAGCGATGACGTCTGCTCCAGCACGCGTTCTTGGGCTTCCCACGATAGGCTGTTTGACCCCCGGAGCCCAAGGAGATGTCGCTGTTTGGAACGGAGGGTCGTCCCTCTTCGGGATCTCTCACCAACACTCTCCTCTAGAGAGTCTCTTCATAGGTGGAGTGCTTTCCACAGACTAGGGCTCCTATAATAGAGACGTGAAACGGCTCTCCTTCCCTCTTGCCCTTATCTTTCTCTCTTGTGGAGGGGGTGGTGGGGGTGGTACACCCGCCAATCCCATTCAGTACAACCTCTCTTCTTCTCAGATCATCATGGATGGCGTAAATGGAGTGGATGCCGTTCCCTTTTCTCTTGCTGGGATCGCCCATCTCCTCATTTGTGATGCGACATCGGGTGAACTTCACCATTACTTGCAGGATCCCTTTACAGCCCCTCCGGGAGATAACACGGTGGACAACCAAGGCTGCTCGGGGCTCTTTGGGGTCTCTGACGAAGCGAATGGAATCTACCACGCTCTCTATGTCCGTGATCCTGGCACAGGCAAAGAGCTCGTCCATGCTTGGTGGGATGGAAGTAGCTGGGCACTCGCCCCCGTCGGCCCCGTTGGAGCTCTGGGAGGCTCGCCCCATCTCCTTCTGGGGGGAACGGCGCTCCACCTTGTCTTTCGGAATGGAACGGGGGCTTTTGCTACCCCCACTTATGCAGAGACGCCTCTAGGTGTTGGTCCTTTTGTTTGGACCACCCCTATCGATATTGGCACCCCAGGAGCCGGGATGGGAGGAACGCCCCAACTTGTTCTTTCTGGAACCAGCCTCTATCTCTTTCACTTTGATGGAGCGGCCGGTGCCCTTCGTCTACTATCGTGTGCTTCCAGTTGTGATCTCGTTTCGAATTGGACACCCGACCCCTCTCCCCCCCTTATCCCCGATGTTGGGGCGGCTTTTTCCGTAGATGTCGTACCCAGCACAGGGAATCTTGCCCTCCTATACCGCGACACCATCAATAGCGAAGTCCGGTACCGAGCATGGTCGACTGCGAATCCATTTACCCCCGGTTCCAACATCGTCCCCGTTTGGTCGGTATCGGGGTTGCTGACACCCCGCCTCCACCTAAAGATTGAACCGGGGGGGAGACGTCACAACTTGGCATGGATTCAGAATGGGGCAAACCTAGAACTTCGCCACCGTTACGGATTTGGTGCCTTTATTGATGATGGAAATGACCCCTTCTATATCCAACCTATGGATCCCTCTTTTACGCCTTCACTCCACCCCCTATTTGAGGCAGGAAGCAACCCCATCATGGTCCTTTCATGGGTTACAGGGCCCTCTGTTCGCTGGGAACGCCGTACCCCTGTCTTCTAGCCCTCTTCCGACAAGACGCCACAAAAGACCGTAACGACTTGGGGGTCAAACTGGCTTCCTCCGTTCTCTTGGAGGATACCGATTGCCTCCTCTTCTGTTCGCTTCTTTCTGTACGGTCTGTCGGTCGTAATCGCATCGAAAGTATCAACCACACTGATGATTCGGGCTCCCAAAGGAATCTCTTCTCCTTTTAGACCTTGAGGATACCCCCTTCCATCAAACCTCTCGTGATGGTGTGCCACCATCTCCACAATCTCTTTAAGTTCGCTTAGGTGGTGGAGCGCCTTGACACCAAGGTCGGGATGTTCTTTCATCTTCTCAAACTCCACCTTTGACAACGGTCCTGGCTTGAGAAGAATCTCATCAGAGATCCCAATCTTACCTATGTCATGAATGCGGGAAGCTATTCTCAAATCTCTCCTCTCTCTATTTCCCATCCCCAAACGATCCCCCACCTTATCAGCCCAAACGGCTAATCGTTCCGAATGCCCTTCCGTATACGCATCTCGCATTTCTAACAACTCGCTAATCACATTCAAGGTCGCCACAAATGATCTTTCCAGTTTTTCTCGCTTCTTCAAGTTTGCCAAGGCGACTGAAAGTTGAGCCACAAACGAGGGTAGTAGCCCCCCCTCTTCTTCTCCCAATCCTCCACTTGGTTCCAGAAAGACAAGTGCTCCTAGGAGATTCCCCTCCGAGACCATGGGGCGAGCAACGAGGGGCTCTCCTTCCTTTTCATCCATGAAGAGCCCTCCGCCCGACAAGACATCAATTGTGGGTGCACCGATGCCGTTCTTCTCTTCGGACCAAGACACTGATGGTTCCATCTTCTCTTCCCATAGATAGACCCAACCCTCCCTAAACTGAAACTCCTCCGCAAGGTGCCCCAATGCCGCACGAAAGAGAGCCTCTTGACTGTTGAACTGAGAAAGGGCTTCCGCAAAAGCCGTAGCTCTCCCCAACCTCTTCCCCCTCCCCTCCGCTGATCGTACCGAACGCGTACGATCCACCGCTGTGCCCAAGGGTAGTGCCAATAACCTCAAAAAGGCTTCTGTGGACGGATTATAGAAATCTCCCTCTTGCGCGATTCTTAGCAATCCCACAGGCTCTTTTCCTGTCCACAACCCCAGCGCTATCTCCTTTACCTCTTCCCCCGTCACCACGAGTGCCTCCTCCACGGGGGGTAACTCCATAATCTCTGTCGATAGTTTTCCCTCTTTCCGAACCAACCGCATCTCCTCTTTTTCGCAGAGAAAGAGTGCAGCCCCCTTTATCCCCTCTAATGTTTCCGTCAAGATATCCAAGAAGCCCCTAGCCAGTTCATCCACCTTGACCGAGGCATTCAGTTGGCGCAAGATTCGTGCTTGGAGAATCTCTCTCTCCTCAAGGGCCTTTCTCTCTGTCAGGTCTCGGAGAATGAGCGAGTGGAATGTTCCATCAGCAAGAGGAAATGCACTCAGGGTAGCTTCCAGCTCTAGCCTCTTGCCTCCTTCTGTCTTTCCCTCAACCAGAGCACGGGTAATCTCCTCCCTAACACCCACACGACGGAACCACCGGGACGCCCCCTCATCAAAGAGCTCCTCAATGACCTCACCCATGACACCCTCAAGAAGAACTTCAAAGAGGCTCTCTGCCGCCTTGTTCATATACCTAATCTCCCAACTCGGATTCGTTACAACGATCGCATCCCCCGTGTGGTCCAAGAGGCTCTTCATCCTCTGTCTTGACCGCCTGAGTTCCCCCTCTTTTACAACACTCACTACCAAGAGGGTCGTCAAGACACCCGCCAAGATTGGTATCAAGAGAAGATGGAGTGTTTCCCACGGAAAGTTACTCCTGTCCCCCCCAAGGTAGCCTGCGATCGTCTCTCCGTGCTCCTCTAACAGAAGTTGGAGAGAGAATACGAAGACAAGAACACCTAGACCAGGAATCAACCAAGAGATAAAGGGGCGAAAGACCCTTTCCAGATTGGCTTCCTCAGGCATCAACCCGATTCTATTCTCAATATGCTCTTCTCGTGGAAACTACCCCGACCCTAACGAGGTATAGGATGGGGTTATCTCATTAGCCCCTTGGAAAATGAATCTTGTGATGATAATGAACTTATGGCCCGTCTCCAAGAGGGTCAAACGGACGCTCTTGACGTGCTCGTGGCACGCCACCAGAGCAGTGTCTATAACTTCCTTTTTCGATTCCTTCGGGATCCCTCTACAGCGGAATCTGCAACGGCGGAGGCTTTCTTTCGTGTTTGGAAGTTTGCCCCTAGTTTTCGCCCCTATCACGCGGGGAGTTTTCGGGCTTGGATCTTTACAATTGCGCGAAACCAAGCGATGTCCCTCCTCAAAAAACAACAGAAGCGCCCTGCCTCGGTACAGAGTATTTTCGTTTCCGACGATCTTCCTCAACCCGAACCCGAAGACCGGAGTGAACCCTCTCCAGAAAAAGCTGCCTTTGCTACGCTCAAGAGTGAAGTCTTGGGCGAAGAGATTTCGCGCCTACCACTCCGGCTTCGAGAAGCTCTTCTGTTGGGGATTCAACCCCAATTGGGCTATGAAGATATCGCTAAAATCCTTGGTTGCACCGTTTCGGCTGTCAAGGCGAGAATCCACAAAGCTCGTGTTCGGTTGCGGAACGCTATCAAGTGAGTAACCTTGATCAATACCTTCAACGCCTCGAAAAGGCGCTGGTCCCCGTTCAGCCACCTGAGGGGATTCTGGATCGGGTCCATTCTTTGATTCAAGAGGCTCCCCTTGTATCCGACCTTCCTGAGTTGCCCGTCGTTGACCTGCCTGCCCCTCGTCTTGCAGATGAGATTCGGCGACGTATCCAGAAAACAGAGGGTGTATGGCGTCTTCAAAAGTATATGGGAACCTCAGCCGCTGTCGCTGCAACCCTCTTTCTTGCCGTTTCGTGGATGGGATGGGGTTATGTCAGGGACTCGTTCCAATCAGTTGCTGATCTTGGCAATCAGTCTGTCCGTATTGAGCGGTCACTCTCTACGGGAATCTCGGGGGCTCCCAGTACCCTGTTGGGAATCCTAGAAGACGACCCCTTTATGAACGGATGACTTCCCTCCCAAAGACCCCCTTTTTCCTAGCCACACCTCTTTTCTTCCTCCTTCTCTATGCTGGTACTTCCCCTTCTCTAGAAACTCTCTCTTTCCATGGAGAGGTTCTTCTTACTTTCCAGGGCGAAGCTCAACCCCCTATTCCCTTTGCTGTCGCAGAAGAGTCCGTCCGATTGGACCTTGGTGATTATTCCTATTATCTCTTCCAGCAAGGGGGGGTTCACCATGTTTTTCCCGACCACAAGTTCTTCCTTCTTCTACCCCAGACTGATGTTTTGTTGGAGAACCAAGTCCGCCTAACACGCCTCCTCTCTCCTGGTGCCTTTTGGGAAAGTGCGCATGGACGATCTGTCCTTTCTGGGGCAGAGGAGATCGTTCAAGACGGGCAAACTCTTCTTCTTGTCACTTCCCTTGATTCCCTTTGGGAGGAGAAGGGGGTCAGAATGACTTATTGGTTAGACCCCCAAAGACGCATCCCTGTTCGTCGAATTGTAGAGCGAAAAGTCAACCCATTACCAGATATTCTCCAGGTCAATCTCGCAGAAACGCCCCCCGACGAATCGGTCTTTGAGATTCCTGATGACTACACACCCCTCCATGTAGAAAACCTCCTCCCAAGCGAAGAGTTACCCTCTTGGGTCCTAACCCACCCCTCAAACCTCTCTCTCCAATCTGTAAGACGCCTTTTCATCTCCACCACTTCATCCCCGCCATCCCCCCTTGCTTGGGTCCTCTATTATCAGGGCAAAGAGCCCGGGCGTTTCGTAGGTGTCGTGTGGTTGAGAACAGGGGATCATCCCTTTGCCCCCCTCCTAAAGGTGCTCTCTAAACCGTTCGTTCAAGAAAGTGGTCTCTCCGCACGACCCTATTCTTCTGAGGGGTGGGAGGGACGGATCATTACAAACCTCCCCTTTCCCTCTGTTTTTTCTTGGCTACTCCCACCACAGCCATCACAGCCTGATGGATTGGAGGGAGATAATCCTTAGTTGGAGATTTCTACCACGGGGGCACCGATCTTGATGCGCCCCTGACCGTCCCAAGAGACGATTTCAACGAAAGCGTCCGTCCCCAACCTTTGAAGTGCTAATACAATCCACGCCCCTTCCGTCCGAACATCTGTTACCTCAAGGTGATTGTCTCCCTGCGGTTCTCTTCTCCACTCCCCATTTTCTTGTCGGAGAACGACCCGCCGCTTTCCTTCCTCTAGGACGACACCGCCAGGAAGAGAGTCGGGCCCCAAAACGAGGCGGCCCGACCATGCCATTTCTTCATGGGGCGAAACCTCTTGACACCCCTCACTTCCCCCTATACCTTGACATAGCAACCAAGCCTGTCCTCTCCTAAAGAGAAGAGCTCCCCCCCTTATAGTAAGTCCCTCTTCTACACCCTCCCCATCAAGTATCTTTGTCGCCGTTCCACCCCTGCTTGGTACTGAAGCAAGTCCTATCTCTTTCCCCTTGCGGAACTGGTGAAGCACGAATGATTCTCCCCCTTCACCCTCCCACAACAACGGTTGCCAACGCCAAGCGTCATCCGACAGCAAGATGTTCCGTTCGCTTCCATTCACACCTTTCCTAAGAAGAGCATACCCAGCGCCCTCTCTAACTCTGTAGATAAGAGCATCGCCTTCAAGAGAAAAGAGTGCATCGCCTTCGGGGCTTTTGTCGTTCGTCAAATGGGATGGTGGGGTGTGCTCGTTCCAAAGGTAAAGGTCTCGTTGTCTCGTCATTGTCGCTGCAACAGCGACGGTACCTCCATCTGGAGAAAACGCCACAGACTGAACCTCTTTCCATCCCTCGTACCTAGCGATCTCTTCCACACCATCCTCTAGAACGGTATAGAGTATCGTTAGTGCGGGTGCAGGCGTTTTCCGTGGCCCTCCTCCCCAAACAACGACGAGCCGTTCCCCGTTGGGAGAAAATGCGATAGTTTCAACCATCCATGGAGTTGCGGGGCGATAACACCCAGCTAAGGCAAGGAGCGCTAAAAGAGGAAATACCTTTTTCAAGGGGTCGTTATCGTATCACTCATTCCTTATTCTTCAAGGAGTCTGTTCACAAAGCGCCTTGCTCTTCCTTGAGCTCCGCGAATAAGGAGGACACTTCCCGCAAATCGCCGCGAAAGATTCTCAACCAATCCGCCCATTCTCGCTTTTTCCCACACCCGACTTTCAGCGGCACCCAAGATAAGCATGTCGTGCCCCTTAGCGCCCCCTAGAAGCCCCTCAACGACCCGTGGCCCTGCAATTACAGTCTTGCCCACCTCCACGTCTGGAGCACTCACTCCAATGAGCTCTTCCGCTTTATCGAGACGCGATTGGCAGTCCTCCAGCTCCGATTCAGAGCGGGATACGCATCCCAAGGTAAGAGAGGCCTGGGACCCTTTAGCTAAGTCAGTGGCAATCTCCAAGACAGCCCTCGTGTTGGGACCGCCACCGACCGCTACAAAGATCTTTTTCCATGGCCCCTCGCCCCGAGCCTTGAGTACCGCTACTCGGGCTGTTGCCTTGCCCAATACCCCATCCAATGTGTCGCCCAAAAAGAACCCCTTCTTTTTCCGCCCCCCCCTCCAGCCCATCAAGATAAGGTCCGATGACGACGATATCGCTGTTTCGGCAATCGCTGTCTCTGCTTGGTGCCCCACAACGAGTGTGGAGTTTACTCTTGCGCCCAACTCTTCAAGGACCCCCTTAGTCTCTTCTACACATCTAGAAGCAGCCCCTAAATCTGAATAACCTACTGCAGTTAGGGGTGTCGTTTCTGGAATCACCGCTACTGAAACCGCATGGACATCCCCTTGGCGGGCTTTCGCTAATGCACTTGCTACGCGACAAAGGGGAAGAATCGTCTTTTGATAACCTGATGCCAATAGAACCCTCCAGACCTCTTTGGCATGGAAAGCCGTTTCGGAAACGACTCTTGTCTGTTCCATCGGTTGGAGTTTCCTAAATGGCCCCGCATAAAGAAGGAGCCCCAACACCATCCACCCCCCTGTTACCGCCCATGCAATCGCTCCGGGAGAGCCATGCCCTCCCCCATGGGAAGCTAGAGGGTGTTCGGGCAAGAAGAAAACCCCAGCAGCAATCGTCAATTGGAGAACGATAGCAATCCCGGGAACCCAAGGGACCCCTGGAAGTTTATAGGCACGAGGTACATCCGGACGGGTCTTTCTAAGACGAATCAGAGCAGCATTTACCATCGTAAACAGAAGAAGGAACATCACAGCAGCAGCAGCCGAGACAGCTGCAAGAGGAATGGCTACTGCCATAAAAACGGTCGCAATAACCGTCACGATAATGCCCATTGCGGGCGTCTTTTTCTTGGGATGGATTCTTCCTAAGAAATGGGGAACAAGCCCTTGTCGCCCCATCGCGAAAGCGACCCTACTAGAAGAAAAGATCGTTCCGTTTAGAGCAGACAATGTCGATGTAAGACCTGCCAAAATGACCAAGAACATTCCTACTGAATAAGCTGTGCCTGGAAACTTAACGGGCAACATGAACTGATCTGCTGCCTCCACCACAACGCATTCCCCCAAAAAAACCATCAAATTTGCGTTCGTATCTAGAACTTCTGAATGAACAGCAAGCGCTTCGCCATAATCCTTGATTTGGCTCCCATCTAGGGCGCCCATCGTTGCTCCTCCCACCAAGAGGTAGACGGGGAGAACGACCAAGATGGAGATGAATATCGCTTTGGGTATGTTCTTTTCGGGGTTCTTCGTCTCCTCTCCTGCTTGGACGATGACCTCATATCCTTCAAAAGCCATGTAGGTGATACCCATCGCTAAGAGGATGAGGATAGGGGCAGAGAATCCTCCACTCTCCACAAAAAAGGGCGTATAGTTCGCAGCCAAATCGGGTTGGGAAAGGACTTTAACAAAGCCAAAACCCGCAAATAGAAGGAGGATTGCAACCTTCGTTGTACTCATAATAGAGCCCAATTTGCCCGTTTCCGAAACGCCCCCAAAATTGACCCAACCCAAAACAACGGCAATGACGACAGCACCTATCCGAATCCAGAATGGATATGCCCCCTTCATTCCTTCTACAGAAACGATGCCAAAGAAGTTGAGGAACTCAAGAAAATAGACACCAAAACCGAGAGCATATACCGAGCAGGCTACCGTGTGGCTAAACCAACCCAACCACCCCGTCAAGAAAGAGAAGACCTTGTGGAATCCTTGTGCCACCCATGTAAATGCGCCCCCTGCTTCAGGAAACGAAGAGCCCAACTCGGCATAAGCCCCCGCCGTCAACATCGCCACCACACCATTGAGTGTAAACGCCAGCAAGAAAGCCGGACCGGCAAGCCCTGCAGCACGACCCGTTAGCACAAAAATACCTGCACCAATCATGGCGGCGACACCAATCATGGTGACGTCATATAGCCCCAAGGTTCGGGCAAGATGTGTCGTTGGTCCGCCGGCTCTCTTCTCTTGTGCCATAAGGGGTATCCTACCCCTGTGCCCTTTGCTCTGTTATCTAGAATGGGGGGGTGTTCTGCCCCTTTGCCTCACAACGACCCCTCCCCTTTCACGATGAAAGAGGCTGTCCCCCCCGACTTGTTGTTCTCCATTACACAGCGACCACACGGGCTGACAAAGCGTTAGAAATCCTCAAGCGTAGGGAGCTCTCAGCCCACTTCTTGTTGGGTTTACAAGGTCATCTATTTCAGATGGTCCCCATCAGTCGGCGAGCCTGGCATGCAGGTATCTCTTCTTATAGGGGCGTTTCGGGGGTAAATGCTTACTCGGTGGGTATTGAGTTGGTAAACCCTGGTCCCCTAAAGAGAAAGAATGGGGGGTGGTTTGCGGGTAATAGGCGCTGGATGGGGCGTGTGGTAAAGAAGGGGCATACTGTCTGGGCTGGGTGGTCCCATAAACAGATTTCCTCCCTCCTTTCTCTTCTCCAATGGCTCGGAGAGAAGGAGCCTGCACTTAGAGGAAAAGTCGTAGGGCACGAGACAATATCTCCCAAACGGAAGATCGATCCTGGCCCCGCCTTTCCTTGGGGTTTATTGGCTGATGCTGGGTGGCCCCCAGCAGATAACTGCTCCCGATAACTAGAGAATCGTCGCGCGGGCTAAGACGGCCCCCATATGTGCCTCGCTCTCAATAACTCCCGGGAGTTTGATTCTTTGACCAGGTCCCGTAAGAACGATGAGACACGCTCCTTGCCCCATTGCTGAAGGAACCTGCCCCATCACTTCGCTACATTCCTTGGAACCTAGCGCTCTCAAGTCCACGATGGCATTTGAAAACCGATGGGTTACTGATTCTCCTAATGTCTTCCTTTGGGCTTTCCTCAGTTTTGCCAAGTACGATCTTACACCTGTCTCCTCTATCTCAATCCCCGACAACCCCTTGAGGTGAAGAGAGAGCCTTGTCATGGCTACTTGTAGTTTTCTGTGGTCAACCAATTTCCCCAAGTGCCTAAACCACCCCCTCAAGAAATCATCCACTTCTAGGGACTCCTCTCCTTCTACAATCCGCTTGATTCTCCTTTGATCAGAGACCAACCAAACCCACGGGAATAGAAACTCCCTGCCCTCTTTTCCTTTGACCGCCAAACCATCATCCGTTACGGCATAATCTGATGTTTCAAGTGTCGTTAGGAGTGTCTCAAGAACAGAAACAGCTGTCTCGCCAGAACCCGTCGGGAGAATCAGTGTGGGGGCGTCCCAAGAGATAGGTCTTTGAATCAACCATTGGGTAAAGACCTCTGTATCCATCCTTGTTGCATCTTCGCGAGAGTAGTATTTCTCGTCCAAGATACGCTGGAAAGTCTTCCAAGTAAACTCTTTCTTCATCTGCCAAGAAAGTCCTCCCAAAGCACCCCCCATTCCTCCTTCTCCTAAGAGTAATTCAAGCTCTTGAAGATCTTGGGTTACATCTTGGTTGATTGCAATTTCTGGTTGGAAAGAGCCAAAGGCTTTGCGGAACCCCGAGTAGATTTCGGCCTCAATAAGTCCTTCTTCTCCTTGGGCAAGAATCTCCATCAAGTCGCAGGGGTCAGCCTCCTCCCACCCCGTGGAGAGGTTCAAGTCAGCGGTCTCAATGGGGCTCCACGAAAGAACCCTTTCAACGACCATTCCCCCCTTTTTCTTCGTAGCCACGCAGGCGGCGACTGATTTCCCCGTCTCGTTGAAACAACCAATCACATCTCCTTCGTTGACCTCCATCCCCGGGGGCAGTTTGAGCTTGTCACCTTCGGCAAGAGATGAGGGGGCGGTCCAAAACCATGCCCTCCTCGGTGTCCCCATCACGGGCGCAGAATAGACCGAAAGGCGTCGTCCCAGAGAGGTCCGTCCCTCGTGGAATCGCCAGCGACCCTCTCGCGCTTCAAAAGCGAATGTACTGACAAGGGCACTTGCCAGAGCTCTTCGACTTACCCGGCGAATGAAAAGGAATCTATGGAGGAGGTCCTCAAACCCCAACCCTTCTGGATAGGCACCCAAGATCTGTCCCGCCAAGTCTGTTATCTCTTCTGCAGGAGATTCTTGGAGGCGTTGGAGTTGTTCAATCTCGGCATCCTCAAGTTGGGGAACACGAATGGGGGTCAGCACTTCCAACCTAAATCGAGATACACTACGGTACTCCAGCGTCAGAACGGAACCCAATGCCGCAGACGCATTTATCCACGCAGCCAATCCATAGAGGACGGAATGGGCAAAATCTGCCAAGACAACGAGGCTCTCCCCTCCGGGTAACTCCACTTCAAATTCCGCCCAGTTTCCTGGAGGAACCAAAACCGCATTGAGGGCGGTTGCTAACGGGGGGGGAAGAGGGGTGACTTCATCGTTTAGGAAATCATTTAGAGTGATGATGAGAAGGGGCTCCACCCCAGGAAATCCATCTTCAGCAAAATCTCCGTCTAGCCAATAGAGAACTTCACTTTGGAGGTTGAGTAATAGATCCATCGTTAGACCTGCGTCTCCTACCAATAAGCCCTCATCCATCCCACGCTTCTTGCCACCACCCACAATTCCCTTGTCCGTAGGAAGACCAGATGCCTTTCGCCAATAGGGGTTGTCTTCAGAAAAGCGAACTCTTACCAGCTCTCCCGCTCCTTCCTTGACCGACAGAACATCATCCACATCCCCAAGGTACGAGGGGCTGGCTTGGTTTCTACTGGGACCAAGAAGGTAAGAAAGGAGATTCTCTCTAGATACACTCTTTGTCGGTTCTTGTGCTTCAAAGAACTGATCAATCTTCTCGCCTACTTCTTTTCGAAGGCGCTTCTCCCTCTTGCTGATTACAGTAGGTTCCTCTTTCTTTTTTGTCGTCTTCTTTCCCCACCTTCCACCCTCCATAGCAAATCGCTTATCAAGTTCGGGCTGGAAGAACGCTTGGAGATCCGTTCGGAGATGAGCCTTTTTCTCTGCTCTCTCAATAATATCTTTCTTCTTGATCGCACCCGCTTCTTGGACAATCTCCAAAGCGGGAGAGTTGACCAGTCTCCACCCCACTCGTCCCCACAACCTACCTCGACCCTGGACTTTCTTCGCGGGGATTTCGGTTTCTGTAGCAACGCGAAAACGCTTGTCTGCCAATAACCAGAGTTTCGTTTCTCTTACTTTTTTCCCCATACTCTTAGCCACAATTGACCGAATCTTGGACTCAATCAAGAATCCTTGTTTCTCCTCCAAAACCCTCAAGGCTAGCTGGTGCGTGGGGAGATTCTCGGGTAAAAGTTGCCATCCACCTTTCACTTTTTCCGCAAAGTTACATTTCTCTAAGAATGGGACGGCTCTCTCTCCCACAAATTGAGCCGGTGAAACACCCGTTCGTTTAGCCAAAGGGGCAAGAACATCTTCAAGGTCCTTTTCTGGAACGGGGCTAAGAATAACCGCCCCCTCCCTATCCTGAAAATGGGCATCTGGGTCGGGCTGAGTCTGCTCTGCCAATCGACCAATAATCAACTCACTCATTGAGAGTGCTGCATCTTGTTTAGCCATTCCAACCTCCTTGGAGGGCTTTTCTTGTAGCCCGTTGAACTCTCTGACTTGCCTCAAGGGATGTGGTGGGAATATCCGTTCCCGCCGCGATGATCTTCATCCCTTTGAGCGCCTTGACCTTTGGGGGAAGCCCCGAAACATAGAGAACTCTTACCCCGTGTTGAATCGCCCGCTCTGCCAACCACCATGGTCCCTTACCCATCAAGCTCTGTTTGTCAACGATCCCTTCTCCTGTCACAAGCCAATCTGTGTCCTCCCATTCATTGTCCAGCCCTATCTCTCGGGCGACAAATGGCGCCCCTTTCCATATCTTTCCGCCCAATACCCCCAATCCGAGGGGGAGTCCTCCAGCGGCCCCCATTCCCTCGATATCAGAGTGTGGGATCTCTTCTTGCAGGGGCAATAATGCTCTTGCAAGGTTGCCCATTCCGGCTTCCAGCCGGCGGACAGCGGACGGGTTAGCACCTTTTTGGGGTCCGTAAACCGTCGCTGCTCCCTTTTCCCCAAGTAAGGGGTTGGCAACATCGGCGATTATATCAAATTGAATGCCCCTTAGGGGATTTCCCCGAATGGGTGGAATCACCCGCCCTACTCTTTCCATCATTCCCCCTGATGGCTTGAGGGGTTTTCCATGGGAAGAGAGGAACTGATAACCAAGTGCGTGGAGCATCCCCATTCCCCCGTCCACCGTCGCTGTTCCACCAATACAGAGCCAAATACGCTTTACCCCAGCTTCACCAATCGCTTCCAACAGTTTGCCCACTCCCCCAGAATGGAGCTTGAGGGGGTTTCTTTCCTTGATAGGTACATGGGTCAACCCCACCACAGTCGCAGTCTCGGCAATCCCGAGAGTTCCCTTTTCCGCTTGGCACCACCTTGCAGATACGGGATGACCCAAGGGGGTTTCGCAGAGAGCCTGCCTCCAAACCGCCTCCTTTGACTGGGCAAGGGCATCCATCGTTCCCTCTCCACCATCACCGAACAAGAGGACTTTACCTTTGAAATGGGGGCAAACTGACTGAATCCCTTTCCAAGCTGCTTCTCCTGCCTCCTTGGAGGTAAGCGTACCCTTGAAACTATCAAGAGCAACAAGGAACTTGGGAACAGTCAGAAGTCTAGAAAATCCGGATTATTTCGCCCGTTCGGGCATCAACGGGGAGGTGTATTCTTCCTCCGGGCTCTACAACGACATTCACATCCCATGCAGGGACAAGCTCTCTATCTTCTCCCCGCTTCCACGCCTCTTCAAGGGCGGACCAAGTGTAAACAAGACGAATACCCGTTACCTTGACCGTGGCATAGGGTTTCTCACCCAAGAGCTGTGTGTAAACGAACGAAACGACTTCTTGGGCTGCCGTGACTGCGGGAATCACTTGGGCGGGCTCTCCAAGGATGGAGGGCTCTGCTCCCCAGGACCAGTACATCTCAAAGACGCGGGGGCCCACGACCGTGATTTGGATGTGGTCGGGGTGGAGTTGAACTCCATCGTGGCGTCGTCCATATTCAAAGAAATAGCCCAAAGGTAGCCCCAGTGCGTCCCGGCTAGATTGCACATCTCCACCCTTGATTTCACCAGAGCGAATCATCGTGGCATCTGGGGGAAGACCCCCCTCAATCCCCCCAAGAAAAAGATCTCTTATCTCTTCGGCTTCCTTTCGAGTTACAGGTCTAATCACAGCACTTGAGTGGTAGGGATAACGATAGGCAAATCCCCCATGTGGATAGATCTCAACTTCTTGTTCGTAGGGGTTTCTGTATCGTTGCGAGCCCTGATCAATAACCCTGCTAAAGCCCATATAGGGTACGCGTTCTCTGGTAGATCCTAAGAGAGACTCCAATAGGTTCTCTTCTTCCACTGTGGAATAGTTGATGCTGAGGTTAGAGAGTGTGGGACGGTCAACAGGTACATGGACCCCAGGAATGACATTCAGCATAATGAAAATGTCATCCGTAGAGAGTTCGTTGGTGGCTGACCCCATCGATGCCCCCAGAAAGGCAAACAGTGTTAAGACGTTTCTCTTCATCTAGGGGAGTTTACCTTATTCAGCCCCACCATAGCGATAAAGGGAAAGGGAACAATCTGGCGTCCTCCTCCAATCCGTTATTAGGCGGGGGGCTGTGGCTCTCCGTTAGCCCGAGGGTTGTGGATCTCCGAGCCACCATTTCGGGTGCTCCGGCGCAGAGCCAGACGCAAGCGTCCTTCTCTGGCCCCCGTCCCTCATGTCCACGCCCCCGTTGCCCTCCCTTCGGGGTGAGAGGATTGCGTGCTTCGCACAGGACTCCACCCCTGCGGTCGGTCCCGTGGACGCTACGCGCCCCCGCTGCCCTCCCTTCGGGGTGAGAGGATTCGAACCTCCGACCTCCGCATCCCGAATGCGGCGCTCTGACCAGGCTGAGCCACACCCCGTGGCAAGGGGTGATTCTAAAAGTAGCCGCATTCGGGGTGGAACATCCCGGACCACGGCGTAGCCGGGGTTAGCCACGCACTGCGAAGCAGGGTGTGGCAATCAGGCGCTCTGACCAGGCTCTGCCACACCCCGTGACAAGGGGTGATTCTAAAAGTAGCCGCATTCGGGGTGGAACATCCCGGACCACGGCGTAGCCGGGGTTAGCCACTGTGGATACTCGGGCGACACAATGAGCTCAATCTCTTACCGCTTGGACCTTTATCTCCCAAAGAGGTTCTCTTCGTGGCACACGGATAGGGCATAGGATGGGCTTGATGAAAGTAAAACACTTTATGGAATCTGGAATCGGTTATCGTGTTCCACCTCTTGATATCTCTATTAATGAGTGGCTAGAAGAGATGGGCTCATCCATTCAAATCGTTGAGGTTAAGTACTCAACCTCTACCACCACGGCCTCCCAAGAAGACTTCGTTGCCAGTGAAACGGTCGTTGTGGCGGGAGCACTTGTCCTCTACAAAGAAACCTAGTCCCCGCTTTGTTCAAGAGGGTCCTTCTTTTTGGGAGGGTTTACACCAAGAAGCAAAAGGTTACTTTTCTTCTTTTGGTCGCTCACAATCATTAGGTCAGAACTTCCTCGTTGACCCCTTTGCCCTCCACGCCATCTCTCTATTGATTGAGGCTCGTCCCTCTCCTTGGACTGTAGAGGTAGGGGCTGGACTGGGGTTTTTAACACGCGGTCTCTCCCACAGACCTCACCTCACCCTCTTTGAGCTGGATCTCTCTCTATTGTCACGCCTGTCGTCCCACTTTCCAAACGCTTCCCTTTTGGGTGACTTTAGGGATTGGGACGCATCAAGTGCCCCCCCAAACGGACTCCTCGTGGGAAATATTCCCTACTCTCTTTCGGGTTCCGTTCTCTCTCTGTTGGCTCGGTACCCATCACGCTTTATCGGTAGCATTCTTACGCTTCAGCGAGAGGTCGCCCAGCGCGTGGCGGCACCGATACATACGAAGCGCCGAGGTCTTTTATCTGGTCCTCTCCAAGCGATCTACAACGTGGAAGTCGCCCGACGACTGCCCCCTGGTGTGTTTGCACCACCTCCTCGTGTTCACTCCGCTGTTTTGGTTCTAGATAGGAACGAAATCTTTCCAGATGACAAATGGGCCCATAATCACCTTGCTCTGATGAAACTCGCTTTCTCACAGCGGCGGAAAAAGGTGGCAAACCTCTTGTCTCATGTGCTTCCGGAAAAGTGCCTCAACGAGATTCCTGATGGAGCGCGTGCCGAAGATCTTCCCACATCCCTGTCCCTCCACCTCTCCTCTTTTTTTCAGCCCAAGAAAACGTCTTAGTCGTTTAGCCCTAAAGCATCCTCTGAAAGGTCTCGCAAAGTCGCCAAATCAAAAACGGGGCCTCTGGTCCAAATGTTGACACCAGCCAAGAGGTCTTGGTTGCTCCACCCCAAACCCGTGGTCCAGTTCCTGTTGACGAGGAAATAGATATCCTTGTCGCGAAGTCTTGACTTTTCTAAGATGCCCATTAGAACCTTTTGGAAGGGCCTCGTTCCTCCAACGGCTGCTCCTACCATGCCCTGGAGAATCTTCTTCTTCATAATCTGATCTCTGAGAAAGGTCTCCCAAGGTTGATTCCCCCTGTCTTTACTCGCAATCAGGTGGACTTGGATGGGAGAACTTTCCTCTGAAGCTTTCTCCAGCGCTTTCGCCAAGACCGGGTTCTCCTTATCCGTTGTCAGATGAGTGATAACGACCTCTTTTCCCTGTGCCAATAGAGCATTTACCAGCCCGCGTTGGGCGGCTAGCCCCATATCCATGGAGAAGAGCCCTATCTTTCCCTCGGGCCATCCCTCTGTCGGAAGACCATTCCCATACGGTCCCCTTAGCCCTAAAGCCTGTCCCTCAGAAAGAAGGAATAGGCGATGTGTAACGCTATCCACGTCTTGGAGAGAAACCCCAAAACAGTCTTTGCTAACCTCCGAAACGACCCCTGTCGTTTCCCCCCGCCCAAAAACTGATATCTTGAAACCTTGTCCGGGAGTGATTGGTGAAAACCCCTCTCTTGAAAAGAAGAGGGTCAGCACACCTCCCCCTTCCTCTTGTATCGACTCAATCGAATGGATGTGAGGAATAAGGGGATCTGTCATCCGAAATCTACACCTTGAATGATCTTCCTGACATCATGTTTTGTGGGCATCGCCGCCACACATCTATGTGCACCTGAACAACCCAGAAATCCATGTCTCTTGGGGAAGTAAAGGAACATCTCCAGAAGCCAGTCTCTTATCCTCTCCTTCATCCCGGGTCGATAGTCGTCCCCATCGGGTAGTCGAGAGTATCCTGGGGCATGAGGGTGCGTCCAAACTCTGTACCGTGTTCCTTGGTGACCTTTGGGGACATCTATAAATCGAAATTGGGTTCCCGAGTAGAAATACCGACTGATCGCTGCACTGGGAATCATCCCCAAGTAGACCTCGTCCCAGTAAGGTAATGCCAAAATCTCGGCATCCGAAAACTCTTCCCACCGCTCCAGTTCTAGAGATTGATCGGTAGATCCCCGTACCCCCGCCTTTGCTTTTCGGGCATCTTCGCGATGGTCGGATTCTGCGGGATTGAACTGGTCAGTAATCAAGGCCATCCCCCGCTCGGTCAATACTTGGACATAGTAGGTTCTACCTAAATCGGTAAGGAGCATATCTACCCCCTCTTCAGGGAAAAGATCCACCCCGACCGACTCAGCAAAGCAACACGGTGGCGGGTTGTGGTAACCCACACAGATTATGGCACTATTCTCTCTCCTAGCCTTGTACCGTTCATCGGTCACATCCCCCATCCAATACGCATCCATAATCTCCAACCCTCTTACATCGGGTGGTCGCATGCCAAAAATAACCCTAGGAGTCGTGTCGGGCGGTTTGGGTGTAATCTCGACTTTGTCTGGAAGAATATCATAGGAGAAGATCTCTTCGCGAGGAGGAAAGAAAATCGCCTTAGGAGATTCCTTCGTATTCGTATACTCGGTAATCACTTCTTCGCCCAGAGGGTTCCGGGTAAAGTGCAAGCTACCCTCCTTACCCGTGGGTGCCCAAACCTCTTGGCTCAATCTAAGATCGTCCAACCAGTAGCGAAGTTTCGCTTTCGCAAAGATGAAATCCGCAATCACTGTTCTATCTTCCTTGAGAGTGTTAGAGGATTGTCTCCACGGTCTCCTGGACGGTAATCAAAAATGCGTCGGAAATGGCGTGACGACCAAGCTCGGATTGCTGAAACAGGTACTTTTCCTCTTTCTGTACCCAAATCAGAAAGGTCAAAACCAGACAGCCTTCCCAATCCCTGGTAGACCCAACATAGGTGCTGAAAAAAGAGATCTTCGGGACTGTAGTCACCTCGAACAAGCCCCGTCTCGGTCAGGTGGTCCCCCCCACCATAAGTAGACGGGAAATGAGAAATAGTCTCATTTACTGGTGATGCTGAGCCAAACATCTCTAACCAATGTGCTCGTCTTTGTGGGTGGGTCATGTGGGAGAGTCTCTCTAGGTTTGTTCTTCCTAGGTCAGGTTTTTCCTTGTTCTCAAGATCAAACATCCACCGGGGTTCAACCAATAGGTCACATTCTTCGGGTTTTTCAAAAAGATCGTGCCAACTCCACTCCCAAAGAGCTTCTGGGCAATCAGGGAAGGTTATCTGATTCTCGTTACTCCTTGAAACCAAAACACGGTTGGGGTCTAGATACCCTGTAAACCGGACGCCAATAATGTGGAGGTTTTCTCTTTTAACGAGCCCATCCTTGACCAACTCCTTGATTGAACGCACCACGGCAGGGGTAGCAACAATTCCTACTTTTCCCTGAATCCCAGGAAGGTATGTAGCTAGGTTTAAGGTGGAGAAACAGTTAAAGACGAGGGATTGAACATCGTCGGGGCGGAATGCAAAACAGGGAGCCGTCGTGCCCGGGTATGGACCCACTTGATACCCAATAACGACACTCACGTAGTCTCGTTTTAGGAGACGTCTTGCCTCCCTCTGAATACTGATTCTTAGTTCGTTCATTCGTTAAAACCTAACGGTCCTAGCGCCTGAATACCCTTGCTGAACTCCTGGAGGGTTTCTCGGAGTTCTCTAATCTGATGAGGCCCCATAAACGCTACCTTTATTCTGTTGGGTTCGATACCTGCTCCATCCATTACGCCCTCTAAGGCACGAAATCGTCTCATAGCCAAGTAGTTATCTTGGTGGAACCTACCTTCACCGAGGGGTCCTGCTAAGATGAGAACCCCATCAGCACCTCCCAAGAGTGTCTTGAGAACGAGGAGGGGGTCTAGATGTGCCGAGGATCGAACACGTAAGAATCGATACGATGAACTGTATCCTTGTCTCTCCCTCCCCAACATCTCCAGAAGTGGATACCCGCCAAACTGCGTAGCAAAACCTGTAATCCGAGGTTTCCAGATCGTTCCCAATCCATCACTCCAAAGTGACTCTATTTCTGCAAGAGCCTTACCCATCTCCCACCCCCTTAGCTCCACATTTCTGGTGGGGCTAGCAGGAACGGATGCCCCACTCTCTGTTCCCCCCTCTCCAGCAACCCGAATGCGTTGAGACAATGTGCCCTCATTTGTCACTTCAAATTGCTCTGGAGAAACACGAGCACAATCTCGGTCATATCGACTCTCTTCTCTCGACCTAAGAATCAGTTTGTGTGGACTCCCTTTTTTTTTTCCTAAAACCCCAAGTGCTTTGGCCGCTGCCGCTTCAGCAGAAATCACTGCAGTTCGGATATCCCCGGGAGACGTGCAGTCTCCCGCCACGAAGACACCATCATTGTTCGTTGCGCAAGGATCCAATGCAGGGTGGGTTTCCTTCAAAAACCCACTCTTGTCAACCCCAACCTGAACAAGTTCTGACAACATCGCTGTTTCATCGTGAGGTACAGCCTCCGTCACTAAAACCACACCATTCGCCCTAAGGCGACGTTCGCCACCCTGCAAAATATCATGAACGACCACAACGGAACCTCCCGCCTGTGGTGAAACCTGAGAAGAGGCACCTCGAATCAGTTCCACTCCATATTCTTCAACAGCGGTCCTAAGAAACTCCCTATACCCTCTTGTGTGAGCTCGAAGATCTTTGTAAACGACCGTACATGAACAATCGGGGTGATTCTTCTTGACCATAATCGCTTGCTTTGCTGCAATCATGAGGGGTATCTCGGTCGCATAGGGTACCCCCTTTTGGGGATCATCACTACCAACATCTGTTAGCCAAACAAGAGACTGAGGAGCCTTCCCCCCCAAGAGTATCTCACCTTGAGTTGGTCCACCCGAAGAGAGAATTCTTTCAAATCCTTCCGCCGAAAAACTCCCCTCCGCACTCGGGTTTAGGTGCTGTAACGAAGAAGGGTCAAATCTCTTTGATCCCACAGCAAGAATGATCGCTCCCACCCTTTCGTGTACAACCTTCTCTTTTTCGTTGGGGTCAATCGCTCCCTCTTCTAAAAGGGATGTTGCCCCAGAGAGGGCACCTTTGATGTGGTCGGGGTCTACCAGAGGGTCGTCTGGTACCGCACCGGGAAAGGGGAGATAGAGAGCCGCCCTCATGGAAAGCCCCTCTTGATAACTATCTGGGATATTCTTAGGCAACGCCTCCATCGCTTTTTCCAACCCCTCCAACTTGTTCTTGTCAACGAATCTTGGTTTCTTATGAATATCCACTTCGTAGTTGCCCGGAACTCCCGATATCGAGCCCACTTCACTATAAGCATAAACCTCAATGTTTTCACTTTGGTGGCATTCCAACATCAACTGTCGCGCCAACCCTTGGGCTTCATCCAGTCGTGGCCACAGTCGATCTAACTGAACCAATCTACCCCCCAAAGAGGGTGCCCTCTCAACTAAGACCACCCCATACCCCCCTTTGGCTAGGCGAAGTGCTGCTGTCATCCCAGCGACCCCACCACCCACCACCAAAACCTGCTGTTCCACCCGAATGTGCTCACTCTCTATAGGTTTGCCTTGCTGTGTTCTCTTTACAGCTGTGCGCAAGAGTTGGAACGCTTTTTCTGTCGCTTCATCCTTATCTTCATGGACGAAGGCAACCATCTCTTTTAGGTTAACGACTTCCACAAGGTGCGGGTTGATTCCTTTACTTTCTAGTGCCGCCTTGATCGTTGCCTCTCCCCTCTCTAACGACCCCCCACCCACAACGACATACGCAAGAGCTTCTTCTTGGGCAACACGCCCCATTTCCTCTAGCCCCGCTACCGTATTGATGTCGTCATGTAGGTGAACATGGTCCACTTCTTGGAGTTCGTCCTCTAGCCGGTGAGCAATCCCTTCTAAGTCCAAGACTTCAAGGTCTCCCCCTTCTCTACTAATAAACACACCTATTTTGCTCATGCTGTTACCCCTCGGTGAATAGATTGAACCACTTTGTAAGAAATCCCCAACAGAAGGAGGATTGGGCCCGCCAAGAGAACTTGGCTAACCACATCCGGTGGTGTCAGGAGTGCTGCCATAACAAATGTCAATACAATCAAGTGCCCCGCCTTCTGTTTAAAAAAGAGTGGCGTAAGTAAGCCGATTCTAGCCAATAGCCCACAAATGACGGGCAACTCAAACGCCAAAGCCGCCCCCCCGACAATGCCTTGGACAAAACCCAACCACGCTGAGAATGTCCAAACAGGCTCCAAACCATGCGATAATCCGAACCGAAAGAGAAATCCTGAGGAGACTGGAAGAAGAACAGACCACCCAAACCAAGAACCTAATACCAACATCAGAATTGCGGGCAAAAAGACCCATTTGAGTCCTGCCACCTCTTTCTCCTTTAGCCCTGGGCGAACAAAGAGGACGATTTCTCGGACCCAAACCGGAAGAGAAAGGAGGGCACCCCCCGTCAGGGCAAGTCTCACCACAGATAGGAATGCTTCTTGGGGTGAGAGAATGTGTAAAGAGACCTCAAACTTCTCTATGGGTATCTTGAGGGCGTCCAGTAGCACCCCTGCTTTCCACCCCACAAGAAGGGTCGCAACGAGCCAAGCAAGGAGCGACCGAATTAGCCCACCCCTCAAATCCCCCAAGTGCTCAACGAGTGGTCTGGGTTGGTCCTCTTTGGAGGTCAGGGCAAAGGTGGTTCTTCTTCTTCTACTACAGAACCGTCCTCAACGCTCTTCTTGATCTCCTTTTCCCCCTCTTTCAGCCCCCCTTTGAACTCCCCCACAGATGCCCCAATAGATCGGGCAAACTCCTTTATCTTTCCTGGACCAAAGAAGATGAGCGCCACAACCGCAATCACCACAATCTCTGTTGTTCCGAACCCTACACCCAATAGAAATGGCATTCTTGTTCCTCCTACCCTCTTATCCTAATCTAGATATGTAGTGCCCCCATATCTGTAGCCGCTAGGGCTGCTTCCTTGAGCGATTCAGATAATGTGGGGTGGGCATGAACGAGGATGCCCATATCTTCGGCATCACCCCGAAAGCCCATTGCCATTACAGCCTCTCCAATAAGTTCAGAGGCGTGTGGGGCTAAGAGATGAACGCCAAGAATCTCTCCCCCCTCTCTTGCGGCAACGACCTTTGTCATCCCCTCCGTCTCTCCCAGAGCTGTTGCTCGCCCCGAGGCGACGAGTGGAAAAACCCCCACACGGGTCTCTATTCCCTTGTCATTTGCCTCCTTCTCTGTCATCCCCACAGCCGCGAACTCGGGGTCGGTATAGACGACTGTCGGTATGTGGTCATATTCCATTCTTGCCCTCTTGCCAGAAATCGTCTCGGCTGCAACAACACCCTCTTCGCTCGCTTTGTGGGCCAACATCGGACCAGGAACAAGATCTCCTATGGCATAGATTCCCTTTGTGGTCGTTTCCATCTCTTCGTTCACAAGAACAAACCCACGACCATCCGTTTCTACACCAAGAGCCGCTAGGTCAATCCCTCCATTCGAAGGCTTCCTCCCCACTGCAACTAGGACATAGTCCACTTCAACAACCCCCTCCTCTTCTCCACTTCTCCAACTTAGTTCTGCCCCTTTTTCTCCCACTTTGACCCCTGTCGCCCCCGTCCCTGTCCTTATCTGCATTCCCCCTTTTAGCAGTCTCTTTCTAAGGGCTCTTGCTAATTCCTTGTCCATTGTAGGGAGTATTTCATCCTCCCACTCAAAAAGGGTCACTTTCGTTCCTGCTCTATGATAAACAGAACCCAACTCCAACCCGATTGCCCCTCCGCCAATCACAGCAAGTCTTTGGGGCACTTCTTTCAGTTCAAGAGCAACCGTAGAGTCAATCACCCTCTTGTTACCGAAGGGAACTGCGGGCAATGCCATGGGTGTGGATCCTGTAGCCAAGACGATTGTCCGGGTTGAAAGTCTCTCTTCTCCCACAACGACCGAACCCGGCGCTGGAATCGTTGCTGTTCCTCTAATGACAACGACTCCCGCTTTTTTCAAGAGATGCCCCACACCACCAGATAACTTGGCAACGACCTTCGCCCGTCTCTTTTGTAATATGGTCCAATCTAGAGAAAGTCCTTTAGAGATGATTCCGTGTTTTCCGCCCTCCATTGCCCTCTGAAAAATCTCCGTAGTATCAAGAAGAGTCTTGCTGGGGATACAACCGGTATTCAAACAGACCCCACCCAGTTTCTCTCTTTCCACGAGGGCTGTCTTAAGCCCCAACTGTGCCGCCCGCAGAGCGGAGACATACCCCCCCGGACCGCCCCCCACAATCGTGATGTCGTACGTCAACGCAATGGCCCCGTGGCTAGGAATCCGGGTTGCTCCAAAATCTCCTTGACCCTAATAAGAAAGTTCACAGCTCTAACACCATCCACAATGCGGTGGTCACTGGCAAGGGAAAGGTAGACCATCGGCCTCGCCTCTATCCTGCCCCCTACAACAACGGCTCTCTCTTTGATGGTATGTATGCCTAGGATGGCGACTTGGGGTTGGTTGATAATGGGGCTGGAAAAGAGAGGACCTCCAAACATCCCCGCATTCGTAATCGTGAATGTTCCCCCTGTAATCTCATCTAGGGTTAGTTTCCCCTCTCGCGCTCTATGAGACAGTCTGTTTATCTCTTGGGATAATCCCAATAGGTCATAGTGATCTGCATCCTTAACGACAGGAACGATTAGGTCTCCCCCCACACTCGCTGCCATCCCAATATCTCTCCCACCATGGAAAACGATTTCATCCCCCTCCACCGATGCGTTGAGACGCGGAAACTCTTGTAGCGCTTTTGCAGCTGCTCGGACAAAAAAGGGCATCAATGTCAATCGAATGCCTTCTTTTTCGTTCTTCTTCTTCAGTCTATTGTAGATAGCGAGCGTTCCACTGATATCCGCTTCGTCCACGATGTGGAAATGGGGACTTGTAGCTACCGATGAAACCATATGTTTCGCCATCGCTTTGACGGGGTTGGTCATCTTTTCTCGGTAGGTCTCATTGGGTCGCTCCGTTTCGCCACCTCCAACGCTTTTTTCTACATCGGATAACATCACTCGACCCTTCGAACCGCTACCCCTTATCAAGCGAATCTCTACCCCCATTTCTGTAGCTCTCTTGCGGGCAGCAGGGCTTGAAAGAACCCGTCCTCCTTTTGTTGGGGCACTTGGGTCTCTTCCTTTCCTTTCTCTTTTCTTCGTGGTTGGTCTCGCTTTCTCCTTCTTACCTTCGCCTTCTTCTTTTGGGGGGTCTTCTTCCTCTTTGCCTGCCCAAACTTGAGCTTCTTTTTGGGTCAGTCGCTCTCCCTTGAGTGAAATAACCCCAATCGTAGAGCCGACCTTGACGACATCCCCCTCAATAGCAAAAAGTGCTGCAATCTCTCCCGCTTTGAAGGCAGTAAGCTCCTGTGTAATCTTGTCTGTTTCCAACTCGCCAATAGGCTCATCTCTTGTGACGGTATCTCCGACGCCTTTTTTCCATTTTCCAACGGTCGCCTCCACGACAGATTCTCCCAGTTCAGGTACGAGGATTTGGATGGGCATTAGTCGTTTTCCATAGCCCCTTTTGCCGCCTTTAGTATCGTCTCAACACTGGGAAGATACGCTTTTTCCATCGCAGGATCAAAGGGGTATGGTGTATCCGGCGCAGAGATCATTCGGATAGGGGAAAGTAAATTCCAGAATGCACCCTCTTGCACGCGGGCTGCTATCTCGCTAGAAAACCCATATGAAGAGTGACTCTCACTAATAACGACACATCTTCCCGTCTTACAAACCGAGTTCACAATCGTATCCAAATCAAGGGGCCAAAGGGTTCTTGGGTCTATCACCTCAACCGAAACTCCCTCTTTTTGGAGTATTCTCGTTGCCTCCATCGCTCGAATGAGCATATTTCCATAGGCGACAAAGGTGATGTCTGAACCCGATTGGTGAATGCGTGCTTTCCCGATTGGAACCATGAAATCAGGGTCTGTAGGTGCTTCTCCCTTTACGGATCGGTAAAGTTTCTTATGTTCTATAAAGAGGACGGGGTCGTCACACCGAATCGCCGTTCTAAGTAGTCCAGCAGCATCCTCCACTGTGCTGGGGGTCATCACAATGAGTCCTGCCGCATGACAGAACCAAGCCTCGTTGCTTTGGCTATGGGTAATGCCTCCACCAATATCCCCGCCAAACGGTGTCCGTATCGTCAGCGGACAACACCAAGAACCATTCGTTTTGAACGACATCACACCTGCTTGGTTGACGATATGCCCCATGGCACAATCGATAAAATCCATGAACTGGATTTCGGCAATGGGTCTATACCCCGCTATCGCAGAGCCAATTGCTCCCCCAATGATAGCGTTTTCTGCCAAGGGTGCGTCCAAGACACGCAAGGGACCAAACCGATCGTACATCTTCTCAGATTGGTCAGGTGAGCCATCCTCTTGACTTTTCCAGGCTGTTGCTTTGAAGACTCCACCATAACGACCACAGTCCTGCCCCAAGACAAAGACTTTTTCGTCCCTCTCCATCTCCGACCACATTGTGTCGGTAATCGCTTGGATAAGGGTCATTTCAGCCATCTCTTTTCTCCCACTCTCTCCGTACCACCTCATTGAGAGAAGATGTCCGAAAAGTCACATCTAAGAACTGATCGGGTTGTGGATCTGTACTCTCTTCTTCAACCCAATCAATCGCTTCATCTATCTCCTCGTTTATTTCTGCCTCAATCTTCGCAACAATCTCTTCGTCCCACTCACCCCTCTCTTCCATTGTCGCTCTAAAGACGAGCAGGGGGTCCCTCTCTTTCCACTTTGCCACCTCTTCCTCGGTTCTATAGTCTGCAGGATCGATTTCTGAGTGCCCATACCATCGGTAGGTCATGCACTCAATCAAGGTGGGACCACCTCCACGCCTTGCTCGGCGAACCGCTTCGCCTACAACTCTGTTTACTTCAAAGATGTCGTTCCCATCAATCGTGATGCCTGGCATTCCATAGGCAGCAGCCCTGTCACTCACCTTTTCAGTAGGCACATTCTCGGTAAGGTGGGCTGACTCTGCCCATAGGTTGTTCTCACAGACATAGACCACGGGTAGCTTATGAATCCCTGCAAAGTTCAGTGATTCGTGAAAGTCCCCTTTCGCAGTAGCCCCATCTCCGAAAAAAGAGAAGGCGCAGTTCATCTCGTGCCCTTCTTCTAGTGTCCAGTTCCCCGCCCAAACAATGCCCTCCTTATCCCAGTTAATCTTGACCTTTCCCTCTCTCCATGCATCCATGAGATAGGCGTATGCTGCCCCTGCTGCCAAGACCACTTGAATGGCGACGTGCCCCGTGGGAGAAACGATATCCAGTTGGGGGTCGCCAAAGTGGCAGGGGTGTTGTTGAGCCCCATCAGGGCTTTCAGCCTTTGAGTAGACTTGAGCCATCACCCTCTTTGCGGTAATTCCTCTGGCTACCATCGCTCCTAACTGCCTGTGTGAGGGAGCCAATATATCTCCCTCTCTCATATGAGTTCCTGTCCCTACGTTCGTGGCTTCTTGTCCAACAGCTGAGAAATACGTCCCCTTGAAGCGCCCTTGCCGAAAGAGTTTACGCATTCGTTCGTCAAGGAGCCGTGTCTTGAGCATCGGTCTAAAAAGAGCGTAGCTCTCCTTACTCTTTGTGGGGTCAGTCATCCTTGGGATTCTAATTGGGGGTTCTTGGTGTCTCAAGTCCAGCTAGCTTCTCTGCCCGATATGAGGAACGAACGAGGGGGCCGCATAAGGCGCGCATGCCTCGTTCTTTCGCTGATTCTTCAAGAGATTTAAACCAAGAGGGTTTGTAATGTCTCACCACAGCTATTTCCCGAGGAGTGGGTTGGAGATACTGTCCAGCCGTAAACGCCCACACGCCGACATCTCTTAGATCATCTAGTAACTCCATCACTTCGCCCCATTCTTCTCCCATCCCTGCCACAAGTGATGATTTCGTTCGAATCCCTTCTTGGGATACCCTGTCCAGAAGATCTAACGCTCCTTGGTAGTCACCTTGTGGTCGGCGATGTGGATAGAGGCGTCTTACGGTTTCAATGTTGTGGGCAAAGACATCTACCCCTGCATGAACGATCTTCATGGGCTCCTCTTCTCTTCCGCGAAAATCTCCCACCAAGACCTCAACAAAAGGGGGGGGATCCAGTCCTTTGATTCTCTCAACAGTCTCCGCTATATGGTCCGCTCCACCGTCAGGTAGGTCATCTCTATCTACCATCGTTAGAACGACATAATTCCACCCCGCTTCTCTTACCGCCTCGGCTACCTCTCTTGGTTCGTTTCTGTCGGGGGGAAAAGGCTTTCCTTTCTGGATAGAGCAATAGGTACAACCCCGTGTACAAATCGACCCCAATACCATTATCGTAGCCGTCCCTCGCCCCCAACATGAAGGTAGATTGGGACATTGTGCCTCTTCACAAACGGTTGTCTGTTTCTTTCGGTTGAGCAACTTAGCCAATCTATCGCTTCTCTTTTCACGAACCCGTACCTTTGTCCAAGGAGGGTGTTGGCTCATAGTCGCCCCCTAAGGATTTCACCAATACGCCGAGCCACTAGAGAGAGATCCTCTTTCCTCTCCCCGTTGATTGAAGTCATATCTTGAGAATCTTTCCCACAGGGTCTAATCTGTGGGGGGGAATCACACCCCCTAATGTTCAAGGAAAAACCGTGGAGTGACAGATGTCCCAACAGAGCCATCCCCACCGAGCCAACCTTCTTCCCAGATTGGAGGGTGATGGCAGGATTGTCACCCCGAAAGGTAGCATCCGTACCCGCTTCTCTTATCCATTGAACGAGGCTTTCTCCCACAACAGACACCAGTGCGCTTGGTGACAATCTCCTTCTCTTTAGATCAATGATTGGGTATCCCACAATCTGCCCCCTTCCATGCCACGTAGCACGCCCTCCCCTTCGTGCCCGCAGCAACGCCAGTCCATTCTTTCTTGTTTCTATTGTCTTCGGTTCCTCTCTCTGCGGGGTTGCCCGACCCAAGGTTACAACGGGTAGATGTTCAAAGAATAGAACCTCATCCATTCCCCCTACCTTTACCCGAGAAACTGCTTCGTATTGTCTTCTTAGCCCCACACTCCACGGCGCGCTAATAAGTGGATGTATCTGGAGGTTATTCTTGGGGGCCACAAATCGTTCCCTTAATCGCCGACAGGGCGGCGACGCGGGGAGACGCTAGATAAACGAGCGAATCGGGATGTCCCATCCTTCCGTGGAAGTTTCTGTTACTTGTAGAAAGACAAACTTCTCCTGCTGCCATCACTCCTCCATGCCCACCCAAACAGGGACCACATGTGGGCGTAGAAAAAACGCACCCTCTTTCTACAAAGAGTTTAGCCAATCCCTCTTCTACGGCTTTTAGGTACGTTTTTTGATCGCCAGGAATGATAACGACTCGAGCAGCCTTACAGGAAACTCCAGGGGCCATTCGGAAGATCTCTCCGACCTCCCGAAGATCTCCTATCCGAGCATTTGTACAGGAGCCCACAAAGACTTGATCAATCTTGATTCTCTCTTTTTCTAGCTTCCTGACTTCGATCACATTATCTGGGCTAAAGGGTTGGGCGATTAGGGGTTCTAGTTGCCCCGTATCTATTTCAATCTCTAATGAGTAGGTTGCACCCTTGTCGGGATAAACTGCCTTGTAAGGATGTTTGACGCGCCCCTTTACGAACTCTTCTGTTATCTTGTCAGGAACGAAAATGCCCGCCTTAGCCCCCCATTCAATCGCCATATTTGCTATCGTTAGGCGACCCTCCATGGAGATTCCACTCTCTGTTTCGTCGTGGAACTCTATCGTTTGGTAGTTAGCCCCTTGAACCGTCAGTATCCGACCCAAGGCAAGTGAGAGGTCTTTTGGAGAAACGTGCTTAGCGGGCTTACCTAAGTAGGTCACCTTTATAGATTCGGGCACCCTTAGCCAGACTTTGCCCGTAGCCAAAACAGCTGCCAAATCGGTATGCCCCACCCCAGTGGCAAGGGCGCCCAATGCACCATTTGTACATGTGTGACTGTCAGCTCCGATGATGATTTCGCCGGGGGCAACAAGACCATCTTCTGGCATCACTACATGGCAAATGCCGCCCCTTCCTTCGCCATAATAATGACCCACTTCATAATCCTCAGAAAAAACTCGGAGCTCTTTCCCTAATTTCGCTGCTGCCAAATCTTTTGCAGGCACAAAGTGGTCTGCGACCATGACGACTTTTTCTTTATCCCATACCTCATCAATCCCTGCGTCTCTTAGTACGGCGGCGGCGGCAGGCCCGGTAATATCGTGCCCCATGGCACGGTCTACATCGGCTAGGACAATCTCTCCAATCAGTACATTACCTCCTGAGCGACTCCCAATAATCTTCTGTACAAGTGTTTCGTTTTTCATGGTACTAATCGTACTCGTAAAACCCTTTGCCTGACTTTCTACCCAAATCACCTTTCTTGACCATTTCCACAAGAAGTTGTGCTGGTTGGTGTCTCTTTCCCTCTAACCCTTCATGGAGGACATTCAAGATTGCCAGACAGGTGTCCAACCCAATCAAGTCCGCCAATTTTAGGGGTCCTAAGGGGTGGCGCATACCCAACTCCATTACGGTATCAATCGCCTCCACTGTTCCTACCCCTTCTTCCCTTGCTCGAATAGCCTCGTTGATCATAGGCATGAGAACTCGGTTGCTAATAAACCCTGGAAGGTCCTGACTAATCACTGGTTTTTTTCCGAGTTCTATCGCCAAAGAAACAATCTCATCCAAGACCTCTCTCTTTGTCTCCTTTCCAGCAATAATCTCTACTAAGGGCATGACGGGTACGGGGTTCATGAAGTGCATGCCTATCGTCTCCCCTGGTCGCCCTGAAGCACGAGCTAAGAGGTCAATAGAGAGCGAAGATGTATTTGAGGCCAGAATCGTTCCCGGATCCGCACTTTCCCCGAGGCGAGAGAATAGCTCTTCCTTGGTTCCTTGATCTTCGACAATCGCCTCCACTACAAGACCTACGCCCTTGGTGTTGCACTCTGTCTGGGGGCAAAGAAGCTCTTTGACCCTCTTAGTCGTTCCGTCAACACACTTTCCTCTTCTTTCTCTTTTCTTGAGGCGGGCAACTGTTTTTTCTTTGGCTTCTTCTGCAGCCCCCTCTTGAACATCAAAGAGCCTAACTTCTCTGCCGCTACTTGCCATAATCTGAGCAATGCCAGCACCCATCTGCCCGGCACCCACCACAAGAACTTTCTTTCGTTTCATAAAGGGGATGATACCTTCACCGTTGGGAGGTTTGGCGAGGTTTTCATTTTTTGATTCGTTCCCTTCTTTTCTTTTCGTCCCGTAGGATTCTCCGATGTGCCACCGTCTTTCTCTACACCCCCTCCACGTCAACTCCTAGACTCCCTTCCCCCCTCTGTTGACCCACGGTTACGCCCTTTCTTGTTGCGCGTGGCTTGGACCGTTGAAGAGGGTTCAGCCTCTGTCGTCTTGCACCCTCTAAGCGAAGCGGGTTATCGTCTGGCACAAAAACATCTTTCGCTCTTGTGTCGGTTGGCTAAGGATCTTCGTTTTTGTCTTGTTCTAGGAGATTTTAAAGCGACAACTTCTCTATCTCCGTCTCAACAAACTTCCCCCCGAAAAGAAAAGACCAAAGCAACCCCTCGTTCCTCCTCTCTCGTTCATTGGGCGGGCATTAAAGAGGCTCTTGTCTTGTTGGATTCTTTGGTTCAGGGAGACCGCCTTCCCCAACCCCTCTTATTCTTTGGACCCCCTGGTGTGGGAAAAACGCGCTTGTTACAACGGGCATCGGAGAAAGTCTTGGGGTCCCTTTATCTCTCTTCACAGGGGTTTACCGAGCGCGTCGTTCGGGCAGCAAGAACGAACAGAATTGGGCACCTAAAGTCCGCCCTCTCTTCCCCCCCCCTTCTCTTAGTAGATGATCTCCAAGCTCTAGCGGGGAGAAAGCGGAGTTTGGAGGTGTTGTTGGTCGTCTTGACCATGCGGATTGAATCTCATCTTCCCACACTCTTTGCTCTGGACAGAACGCCTCAATCTTTACAGGATTTCCCCGCCCGTCTATCCAGTCGCCTAGGTCAAGGGCTCTCTCTTTCTATTCCTCCCCTAGACCAAGAGTCAAGGAAAAAGCTACTCCAGTCTTTTGCGCGGTCTTTTCCCGAGGTTAAATGGCCCCCAGGGGCCCTCTCTCTTGCTTCTGGTGGTTTGACAGGGGACGTTCGGGCTCTTCAGGGGTTTGTCCATCGATATCACTGGGGGTGCACCCGTGGGGGGCTCTCTCCCAAAGAAGCTCTTGCCGCGGCTTTAGGGTCCCCGAAGAAAAACCACCCCTCCCTCCCCTTTCTTGAAGAGGTGTCTCAGGCTCTCTCTTTGCTCCCATCAGCTCTTCTGTCTAAGGTTCGTCATGTGGACTTGGTGCGGGCACGGCGTATTTGGGCGATTCTTCTCTTGTGCCGGGAGGGGGGTTCTCGTTCCTCAGCTGCTCGGATTATGGGGGTTGATCCCTCTACCATCGCTTACGCTGTGAAAAAGGGGGGAGAACTCTGGAAAAAGGACCTCCTCTTTACGAAGACCCTCTCTGCCCTTGCTACTTTCCACCACCTTTCCCTACCCTTTTCCTCCCCCGCTATTTCTTCTGAAAACCCGACTATTCCCCAGCTTTTTCCGTTGCAGGAGGAGGAGTTGTAGAATCTCTTATGTTAACTTATTATCCTTATCGGAGTCACTTCTTTTCATGAAACAATATCTTGATGCGAACCAGCTATACAAAGCACTTTCTAAGTTATCAACCGCTGCTGGAGATTCGATGTTGGGAGGAGGTAGAGGCACCCCCCACGTTTCAGTCAAGCAGGAAAAAGGACAGCTAAAGTTAGAGACATTTAGTTCAGTTTCTGGGGCACAAGTTACACTTGAGACGCCCCACATTACAGAGGGAGATGGCGAAACAAGGATATATCCCTTAGTAGAGATGCGCGAACTTGTAAGAAGACTGGGCGGAAAAATGGAGTTTATGGTCGACAAGAAAGGACACCTGCTTCTTTCTTCGGGGGGGTCTCGATACAAGATAAAGAGTGTGATTCCAGATGCCCCCCTGGAGTTTCCTTTTGGCGAAGAAGAGTCTGAGGAGAGTTTTGAAGTAGATGGCCCCGTCCTGTTCAAGGCGCTACAAGAAGTTCTCGTCGTGGCAAAGAGCCCATCGGGCAGGTCCTATTCGGGGGGGACACTCTTCGATTTTCGAGGGAAACTCCGCCTCGTAAATACAGACGGGTTTCGCATGGCGGTCATCTCACTAGAAAACCCTAGTGGGATTCAAAGGCGCATTCAAGTGGATACGGAAGCGATCAAGAACTTCGCTAAAGCGTTGGGCAACGAGGAGGGCATCGTAGAAGGAGAGATTCATGACCACTATATCCTCTTCGTAAAGGACTCCATGAGGTTTTCGGTCACTACCTTGACGGTATCTTATCCCGACTACGAAAAAATCTTGGATCGTAAACAGCCCGGAGAAATCCACTTTGACAAAGAAGAGATGCAAGGCGCACTAGAAAGATTACTACAGTTTGGGAAATACCAAGAACAGAGCAATGCGATTCAGTTCCATTTTGAAAACGGAGAAGTGTTACTAACGATTGAAGAAACGCCCAAAGGAAAAGGGGAAGAGACATTGACATTCCCCGTGGAGACAGAAGAAGACGCTTTTTCGGTCTCTCTCAACGGAGGTTTTCTCTTGGACTTCTTACGAGTCGCGAACGCAAATAAGATCATACTTCTCCACGACACACCACAAGCTGCGTGTCTTTTTTACCCTGAGGGAAATGAGGATTTTTCCTATTACCTAATGACCCTAAAGCATCCAGGAATAAGAAGCTGAGAAAAGGGGGCAAAGAGGCAAGAAGCCTCCTTGAAGGGTTGGTGAGAGAGCTTGTCCCCCAGGCAAGCAAGAATAGAGAAGTTCGGGGTGCCTTGGCAAAGGAAGCACCTGCAGAATGGTTAGAGAGGATAGAGGTTGTCTCACTGGTGAACGGCGTACTAACACTTCGCGTAGAGCACCCTGCGATGAGAGAAGAGGTAAGGAGATGTTCCCCAGGTTGGATTATCCCGATTGAAGGGGTTAGGGAGGTTCGGGTTCAATGAGAAATCTCTCTGGCTGGGGGGCAAACGGGTTTCTGTTCGGCCGTTGGGGGAGAGAGGCTACAAGTAGGAGCTTATCCGAAGCAGCACTTTGGGCTTTTAGAGAGAGCGAAAAAGAGGGTGTTCTTCTGGGTCATGACGGATATCGGTTTATGTCTTCTGAGATTGCTGAAGCGATTCAAGAGCGGCTAGTGGGACAAGGGATACCCGTGCGAGGACTGGAAAGAGCGACGACGCCCCCAGCAATCGCACAGGAGGTGAAGAGAACGAAAGAAGTGATGGGTATTGCTGTCACGGGGGCAGGAGAGAGAGCGGGCTTTGTGGGAATCAAACTCTTTGGTAATATGGGCCACCCCATGAAACTGAAAATGCCCCCAATTGAGGAGAGAGAGCAGCCCCCCCCAGCAAGGGAGGCTGTCGAACCCCTAGTTGATCGTTCTGACCTAGGAGCAAATCTCGTAGCAAAAGTCCTAACGATAGCGGGTAAGGGGCGCGGAAGGAAGATAGGGTTGGATCTTTGTCACGGAAGCGGAAGGAGATTATGGAAGACTCTGTTTCACGAAGAAGAGCTGGTGTGGTTTAGAGAAGAGAAGAGACCGATGGCGATGGGGTTTAGAGAAGAGAGAGACTTTGGACAAGAGATTGAGAAAGGGGGGTTCTCTTGTGGAATCCGTGTAGAAGATGGAGGAGAGAGGTTTACAGTTTGGGACGAAAAGGGAAGTGAAGTTCCCGACGCCATCGTACAGAGTATGGTTCTACAAGAGGTGGTCAAACTCAAAGGAGCTAAAGGACCACTCGTCAGATCTGTAGATACAAGCTCCACGATAGGGCAAGCGGCGAAAGAGATGGGGCTTAGTGAAGTTTTTACCTCCACAAAAGAGGGGAACATTACTGATGTCACCCACCAACACCACGGCGTAATGGCGGTAAAGAGGGGCAACTGGATTTACCTCCCCTTTGGAGCACCCTGTGGAGATGCGATGTCTTCTATCGTCCTTTTCCTAGGGCACTGGGGAAGAACAAGAGGAACACTATCGACCTTGGTAAACGAAACGTTACGCCGACTGGGAAGAAGGTATACCAGCGAAGTGAGGCTTACCCTAGACACCAATGAGTATCTGCGGGTCGACCATAGACTAAAAGAAGAACCGATTATGGAACTAGCTAACTCCCCCCTTTCTGGAGTTCGAGATATTGAGGGCATTAGGACCGATTATGAGAATGGGACCTGGTTTTGGGCTTCTCCTCGCAAGTTTGGGCAAATCGTTCTCTTCCTAGAGTCTCCCAATGAGGCGACATTGAGGCGTAGTGAGGGAGAGTTACTAAAGAGGTTAGGACTATAGAATAACCGGAGGAAACATGGCAAAAACGAGCGGCAAGAAAGGAGAGTACACAGCGGGTCAAATCCAAGTTCTACAAGGACTTGAAGCTGTGCGCAAACGACCAGCTATGTATATTGGCGATACCTCTTCTGGTGGGCTACATCATTTGGTTTGGGAAGTGTTGGACAATGCGATTGATGAGGCAATGGCTGGGGAGTGTACCAAGATCGTTATTGAACTGATAGAAGATGGCAGTTGTCGGGTAACTGACAATGGTCGAGGAATCCCCGTGGACATACACAAAGGTGAAGGTGTCCCGGCGGTTGAACTCGTTCTAGGAAGACTCCACGCTGGTGGCAAGTTCGATGCAGAGGCTTACAAGGTTTCTGGGGGACTTCATGGTGTGGGGGTTTCTTGTGTCAACGCTCTTTCAAGTTCACTTATAGCAACGATTCACCGAGATGGTGGCAGGCACGAGATTACCTTTGAAAGAGGAAGTGTGACAAAACCCCTAAAGAAAACAGGGAAGAATAGTGGAAGGGGCACAACGATTCAGTTCATACCAGATCCTGAGATTTTTCGTGAAGGGACACGGTTCAACAGGAGAACACTCCAAAAGAGAATCAAGGAGTTGGCTTATCTCAATAAGGGGCTATCGATTCAACTTATTGATGGACGAAAAGATGAAGAAGAGGCGCTCAATGTTACTTATCTTTTTGAGGGGGGTATTTCAGAATATGTTCAAGAATTGGTTCAAAATGCTCCAACCCTCCTAAACGAACCGTTTTTCTGCCATGAAACGGTCCCCGGGAAAGGGGAGAGTAGTGGGGTAGAGGTGGAGGTTAGTTTCCAATACTTTACCCAACGCAGAGGAGAGACCCTCTCTTTTGTCAACAATATTCGCACCCATAATGGTGGAACCCATGTGACAGGATTGAATATGGCGATTACAGGTGCTATCAAGAAGTACATGACCGAGTATCGGCTTGAAGAAAAGGGACTAAAGATAGATGGAGAGTCAATTCGGTACGGGTTACAAGCTGTTTTAGCCGTTCGTCTCCACGAACCCCAGTTTGAGGGGCAAACGAAAGGGAAACTAGGAACGACGGCAGCGAAAGGAGCTGTTCAGACCGCGGTCTGGGGCACCTTTTATAGGTGGCTTGAACAGAATCCATCAGAAGCGAAGAAGATCGTACTCTTGACCGTCACAATTGCTAAAGCGACCCAAAAAGCGAAGAAGGCATTTGAGCTTGAAAGGAACAAGGAGGTTTTTGGGAGTGGGGTTCTTCCAGGTAAACTGACAGACTGTATTTTGAAAGACCCTTCTCGAACAGAGCTCTTTATTGTAGAGGGTGATTCAGCGGGTGGGAATACAAAACAGGGAAGAGAGGCAGAGTTTCAGGCCGTCCTGCCATTGCGTGGGAAGATCCTTAATGTGGAGAAGGTAATCTCAGAAGAGAGGCTGTTGTCGAATGTGGAGATCAAGGCGTTGATTCAAGCGGTGGGCGTGGGGTATTGCCCAGAGGCGGACTATCTCCCTGACAGAGTCTTTGAGGATCTTTACCCGACAGAAGATGCGGCCCGAGAAGCAAGGGCAATCAAGAGAACATTCCCGGTTTCCGAGATGAGCACGGTAGCGAGAGGAGGGATGGCGTTAGATAAGTTGCGGTACAACAAAATCATTATCATGACAGATGCAGATGTGGACGGAGCTCACATTACGACCCTCCTCCTCACCTTTTTCTACCGCAGGATGTACCCCTTGTTGGAGGATGGGCACATCTATGTTGCTCAACCCCCACTCTACAAAGTTCGCGCAGGTAAAGACGAAAGATATGTAGCTGACGACCGAGAAAAAGAAGCCGTGATGGAAGAGCTAGCAGATAAAAACCCTGTGGTGCAGCGATTCAAGGGGTTGGGTGAGATGGATGCGATTGAACTTTGGGACACCACGATGGATCCAGATAAGAGGACCCTTCACCGTGTTCAGATCGTGGAAGCAGAAGAGGCAGAATCTGTATTCCAGACCCTTATGGGAAAAGATGTGGAATCTCGCAAGCGGTTTATTGAAAGGAACGCGACTAAGGTCATGAACCTCGACGTCTAGTGTTGAGATAAGGTGGACCTAGTGAGACTCGCTGGCGCGGGGGTAGCGGGTGGGCTCGTTTCTTTCTTTTCCTCAATCGTATTACCTAGACTTTTCCCCCACCTTCTACTAGACCACCCCCAAGAGAGAAAGTCCCACGACAAACCGACCCATCTCTGGGGCGGGATGGCGATGGTTCTTGGGTTTTTCACCTTTATCACAATCTCTGACACAAGCCTACCTATGAGCTTGTGGGGGGTCTTACTAGGTGCAGCCCTCTTAGGTGTTATAGATGACCTAAGGGGAGTGTCCGCTCTCCCGAAACTATTTTTCCAAGGCGTGTTAGGTGTGGGATTTGTAGCGACTCATGGTCACCTACCCTTTTTTGGTCCCAACTGGGTTGAAGTGTGTGGAACGATTCTCTTTTTTGTTCTTGTCCTAAACGGATACAACTTTCTAGATGGGTTGAACGGGCTATTGGGGGGACACATCTTCCTTTCCGCTCTAGCTCTCCTAATCATGGGCATCACGATGGAAAGTCCCCTTGTGGCTGTATTGGGAGCAGGAATGGTGGCAACGACTTCGGGATTCCTAATCCCCAATTCGAAAGGGGACCTCTTTATGGGGGATGGGGGCTCTCTTTTCTTGGGGGTGGCGATGATAAGTGGACTTCTCGCTCTTTCCTCTATTGAAACCCTAGGAAGAGGTGTGTGGTGGGTGGCACTCCCCCTTCTATTACCTCTGGGAGATCTGGGTTGGGTGACGATCCGACGCATGAGCAAAGGAAGAAGCCCTTTTGTGGCTGACAAGAAGCATCTCCACCATATACTCGCGAAGAGATTAGGGGCAAAACGGTCTGTAGCGATTCTCTTGGTGATTACAGCCGGATTGTCCACACTTGGTGTCTTGGGGGCACTTGGTAGGATTTCCCCATGAAGGTTGTCGTTGCTGGGATGGGGTATGTGGGGCTGGTTACAGGTTTGGTGTTGGCTGAAATGGGACACGAAGTGGTGGGAATGGAGAAGGATAAGAAGAAGAGGGAGCTTCTAAGAAGCGGCATCCCTCCTTTTTATGAACCCCACCTAGAAGAGTTGCTGGCGCGCCATACAGAGGTGGTTTATCCAGATGAATGGGGCGGGTGGGGGGCATGCGCAGATGTCATCATCGTCTCAGTAGGAACCCCCCCCCTCCCCCAAGGGGGCTCTGATTTGTCTCAAGTTCGAGCTCTTGCCCAAGAGATTGCTCGTGCAGGAATTGGGAAAGAGACGGTCATCATCAACAAGTCAACTGTCCCAATGGGAACGGGGGGGTGGCTATCACGAGAGATTCATTCTCATATGAAAGGGCAGAGGTTTCTTCCCCGTGTCGCTTCTTGTCCCGAGTTTCTTAGAGAAGGTGTCGCCTTTTATGACGCTTTCTATCCAGACCGCATCGTCATCGGTGCCGACCGTCCCACGACACGCGCGAAGGTCAGGATGTTGTTTGAGAAGATTGAGAAGCAAAACTTTGAACCCCCGCCCACCCTGGAAAGAGCGACGGGCAAGAGGGGAAGAGTTCCTGTGTTAGAGACGGGGCTAGAGAGTGCAGAGCTTATCAAATATGCTTCCAACGCATTCCTAGCTACAAAAATCTCCTTTATCAACGAAGTGGCAAACATCTGCGATGCTGTGGGAGCAGACATTGGAGAGGTTTCTAAGGGGATGGGGTTAGATGCTCGCATAGCTGGTCGGTTCTTGCGCGCGGGATTGGGTTGGGGTGGTTCTTGTTTTGGGAAAGATGTCTCCTCCCTCTCTCACCAGGCAGCAGAGAGGGGGTATGTAGCACGACTTCTCCAGTCAGCGATTTCTGTAAATGCTTTCCAAAGAGAGAAGGCGGTTCAGAAGTTAGCTGAGGGGATGGGAGGTGTTCGAGGAAAGAGAGTTACTTTGTTGGGGATTTCGTTCAAACCAGGGACGAGCGACCTTAGGGATGCCCCGGCTCTGACGATCGCCCAAAAACTTATTGACCGAGGGGCACTTGTGACGGCGACAGACCCCGTTGCTCTACCTTTTGCAAGAGAAGAAGGTGTGCCCTTTTCCCTTGTAGCCTGCCCCTATGAAGCGATGGAGGGGGCAGACAGTGTTCTCTTGGCTACCGAGTGGCCCGATTACCTAGATTTGGATTGGGACCGCATCAAAAAGGGAATGCGTGGAAAGTTGGTGTTGGATGGAAGGAACTCCCTTGACCGAGCAGTCGTGGAAGGGGCGGGATTGAGGTATAAGGGGGTGGGAAGATAGGTGAACCACCTTATTGCTGGTGGGGCAGGGTTCTTGGGAGGACACCTTGCAAAGAGCGTATTAGATAGGGGGGGGCGCGTCGTTGTTCTTGATAACCTCATTACAGGGAAAAAGGAGAACATCCCAAAGGGGGCGGACTTTATTCAGGAGGATGTGAGTTTTTGGGGGTGGGAACTCCCCTGGAGAGTTGATAGAGTTTGGCATTTGGCAAGTCCAGCTAGTCCTCCCCGCTATAGAGAAAACCCTTGGGAGACGATAGCTGCCAATACGAAAGGAACAGAGAATCTGGTGAGGTTGGCTAAAGAGAACAAGGCAAGATTTCTTTATGCCTCTACAAGTGAGGTATATGGAGATCCTGAAGTTCATCCCCAAACCGAAGAGTATAAAGGGTCGGTAGAGACTTTAGGACCTCGAGCATGTTATGACGTTTCCAAGCGGATGGGGGAAACGATCGTGTGGGAAGGGGGACAGTTGGGGGTTGAGTGCCGAATTGCACGCATATTCAACACCTATGGCACCCAAATGGACCCCCGAGATGGGCGGGTCGTCACAAACATGGTAGGGCAAGCTCTTCTCAACAAACCCCTCACCCTGTTTGGGGATGGACTCCAGACAAGATCATTCTGCTATGTGGACGACATGGTAGAAGGACTCGTTGCGCTCATGGAGAGCAACGATCTCCAGGCGACACCTGTCAATCTAGGGAACGACAAAGAGATTACGATGGTGGCATTGGCCGATACGATTGAGAGGGTGGTGGGTTCAAATTGTGGACGAATAGAGAAACCCCTACCCCAAGATGACCCCCAGCGAAGACGCCCAGACCTAAGCCGCGCAAGGAGGTTCTTGTCTTGGTCGCCCAAGGTAGAACTTGAAGACGGGTTGAGGATGGTGGTGGATTGGTTCAAGGAGATTGGAGCATCAGGATGGGAAAAGTGATACTCGTTACATCGGCTGGGGGGCACCTAACAAACCTCTTAGCTCTTCGAGATGCTTGGGAGGGGTGGGAAGAGACTTGGGTCTGTCGTGATGCCCTAGATGCACGAACGCGTCTAGAGGTGGATAAAGTGGAGTGGTTAGAAAAGGACGCAGATAGAAACCACCTTTGGAACTATTTGGGGGGGTTTGTTAGGGCCTGGAAAGGCGTGAAAAGAGAGAAACCAGACAGACTTATTACGATGGGAGCGGGACCCTGCCTACCTTGGGTCATAGCGGCACGAATCCAGGGTGTTCCTTGTCTCTATATTGAACTCTTTGGGCGCGTTGAAAAGCCCACCGTTTCAGCGAAGATTAGTCGTTGGTTTGGTGCCAAAGCATTCGTTCAACACCGGACCCTGTTACCACAGCTAAAAGGCTCAACTTATGAGGGTACGCTATGGTAAAGGTCTTTGTCACTGTAGGTACTTACCCCTACCCTTTCCAAAGGTTGGTGGATGGGGCAGCAAAACTCCCTACGGATTGGGACGTTGTGGTGCAATGGGGACACGCCGAAGGTGGGGGGCTAAAGGGGGCACCTTTCTTGGATTTTCCCACACAACTTCAACATATGAAAGATGCTGATGTGGTGGTAACAACAGGTGGAGAGACCGTAACAGAGATTCTTCTATTGGGAAAGATGCCCGTTGTCGTTCCCCGCAAAGAGAGCGAAGGGGAGCACGTTAATGACCACCAAGTAGCTTTTGCCCATTACATGGCAGAGCGCGGCTGGGCTATACGAGGGGACAATAACCTTCAGGAGGCGATTGAAAGAGCTGCCAAGAGTCTCCCGGAGAAAAAAGCGCGTGAAGGCAACTTAAAAACCGCGATTAGAAACTGGTTAGAGGACGATAGTTGAGCCACATGTTATCAGATTGCAAGACAGATAACTCCCTTAGGATAATCTCTTGAAAAGAGTCTTCGTATTGGGGCTTGATGGGATGGCTTGGCATATCCTTCGTCGACGCTTTGAGCGAGGCGAAATGCCCTATTTAGAGTCCCTTGTAGAAGAAGGAGGATGGGGCACGCTCATGTCCGTTACTCCCCCCGTAACAGCACCAGCTTGGACGACTTTCCAAACGGGTGTAATGCCCGGAACACATGGACTTCTTGATTTCACCATGGTCAAACCCAGAGGATACGAAACAACCCTAGTCAACTCTTCTACTTTTAGTGAAGAGACGATCTGGGAAACGGTGAGCAGGCATGGGGGGAAGGTTGTGGCAGTGAATGTGCCTCTCACATGGCCCCCCCGCCCCGTGGAGGGTATCCTCGTTGGAGGGATGCAATCCCCCACCCTTGATTCCCCCTTTATTTATCCCCCAGAACAAAAGGAAGAGCTCCTTAGAGAAGTGGGGGACTATCGGATTATTACGACACAACATCGCTTTGCGGAGTGGGGGTTAGAGCGGTTTGTTGCCGAGCTAACAGCGACAGTGGAGGCTAGGTTCAGGATGGGAAAGGCTTGCCTTGATAGGGTAAGTGATTGGAATCTAGGGATGGTTCACATCCAATCTACAGATGTCTTTATGCACGCTGCGTACCCATCGGTAGATCCCACAGACCACCGCTATCTAGAAGAAGAGGAAGACCTCGTTGGGAGTTTTTACCAAAAACTAGATAAAGGAATCAAAGCCCTCCTTGAGCCAATGGTTGAAGAGGACATCCCAATCGTCGTTATGAGTGACCACGGTTTTGGGGGTATTGACAGGGTCGCTTTCCCCAATGCATTCCTAAGAAAAAGGGGGCACCAAGCCCGTGCTGGCGGTCTAATGGGGAGGTTGTTGGGTGGCGTGTTGGGGGCGCTAAGAAAGTGGGACAAGTGGGGGCTAGGAGAGAGGTTGGGCAAAGCTCCTCGTGCCGCAGCAAATACGGCAGGAAGCGTTACTGAATGGGGAAAGACCAAGGCATTCCATATGGCCGGATGGGTGGGTGCGTTTATTCATATCAACAAGAAAGAGAGAGCAATGGGTAAGGTAGACCCTGAAGAGGAAGAAGAACTAAGAGAGAGATTGATAGAAGAGTTTACCCAGTGGAAGGGGAGAAATGGACGGCGGGTTGTGAAAGAGGTTCTTAGGGGTGTGGACATCTATCCAAACCTGAAAAAGGAGTGGGCTCCAGACCTTTACCTCGTTCCAGCAGAAGGGGTGGAGTTTAGTTCTTCCTTTATCCACGCCACGGAAGGACCAGTATCCGTAGATAATAAGAGAGACCATGTAGGGAGCCATAGACCCGAGGGGATTTACATCGCACTTGGGCGTGGTGCCAAGAGGGGAGAAGGTGGCGATTATGGGTTGGTAGACCTTATGCCCACTCTCCTTTCTCTCTTAGAGATACCTGTAGGAGAACATCTAGAGGGATCTATCATGGATGACCTCTTCCCAGAACTCACCATGAAAGGCAAAGAGAGAGAAACGGGGGGTGGAAAAGGGGATACGGGTGGTGGAGACGATGATGAGATCATGGCTCAACGGCTTCGGGACTTGGGCTACCTTTGAGCAAGAGTGTCGTCTTTCTTTCTAGTATTTCCTGGGGAATGACGTGGCAAAGACATCACGAGTGGGCGGTGGGGTTGGCAGAGAGAGGGTGGCAAGTTCAGTTTGTTGAAACGACAGGGAAGAGAATCCCCCCGCCGCTTGAAATCTTAAACCGGTGGGGACGCAAAACGGGTGTTGAGCGACCGATACCAGAGGGAATAACGGTACATAAGCGACAGATTATTCCCCCGGCATGGGGGTGGATGCGACAGGTAAATCGCAGCGAGATAAAGAGATTCGCCAACGAGATCAATCTGCAGGCAGGGGGGGTGGTGGATGCGGTCGTGGTTCATCTTCCGACATGGACAAGTTTAGACTTAATGAGAGAGATAAGCCCTAAGAAAACCCTTTACGATTCGGCGTCCCTATTCAAGGAATTGAAGGGGACGATTCCCACATTGGACGAAGCAGAAAAGGAGATCTGTAGAACGGTTGAAAAGGTATGGGCAGATGGCCCCTTCTTGGCAAAACACTGTAAGAAACAGGGTGCAAAAAAGGTCTCCGTCGTGGGACCTGGTGTTCACTTTCGTCGCTGGTGCGGGATGGAACAGGGAAGAACACCTATAAAGACTGTCGGCTATTTTGGGATGGTTAGAAGGGAAGACCTTAACCTTTCCGTATTGAGGGGGTTGCCTAAGCATGGGATAGGCGTGCGTGTGGTAGGACCCGACCCGGAGGGGCTGCTGAGGGGATCAGATGTGCGTTGGGAACCTCCCGTTTCTCCCAAAGATCTTCCAAGGGCACTTGCGGGGGTGGACGCTTTGATTCTTCCCTATAAGGGGACGAGGTTTACTGATGGCATCGTCCCTGCCAAAACGATGGAATGCCTAGCCTCGGGGCTTCCGGTCTTTGTGACGGGGCTCTCTTCTCTGATAGATAACCCTGCATTCATTCCAATTGAAGGGGGGGTGCGCAAGGTTGCTAATGCGATAAAGGGGCATAACGAGAGTGATAAGAAAAGGGCATCTAGATGGGAAATAGCTAAGGAGAACGATTGGTCACAAAAGGTCAATCTTCTCGAGGCGGCACTCTCTACTTAATGGGGTGGGCACCCGCACTCTTTGCAGCATTGGCGACTCTTTGGTGGTGGTTGGGGTTAGATTTCTTGGCGCTTCCTCTCTTGGGGATACTTTCCTTGGTGTCAGGCGCCTTCACTCCGGGAAGGCGCGTCAGGATTCCCGCGCTGGGCTGGTGGATAGCGTTCTTGGTTTGGGCTTTGCTTTCTTTGGTGGTGAATGGTGAATCAACCGCCCCCTTCTCCTTGCGGAGTCTTCTCTCATACGCTGCCTTTCCTGCTATCCTGTGGGGGGCACAACGCATTGCCCAGAGATTGGGACCACTACCCCTAGTTCGAGGTGTAAGCTGGGGGGTACTAACAGCACATATTGTGGGCATTACAGCGACAATCTTGCAATGGCCCCCACCGTTCTGGGCTTTGGGCGCCTCAAGGGTTCCCCCAGCTATCCTCTTGACCGAACTGGGACAACAAGCACTCTTTAAAGAGGCAGTTAGACTCAAGGGGTCTCCCCTTCTTGGTCAGGTGGAGGTGCGGGTGGGCTCCCTCTTCTCGTTTGAGAACTACTATGCCCTCGCAGCCCTTGTAGGTGCTGTTGCTGGATGGTGGCTGTGGAAAAAGGGAAAAAGGGGGGATAGGGTCTTGGGAGCAACCCTTCTTTCGCTTACACCCTTTGCGATTTATGGTGCACGAAGCCGAAGTGCTTTGGTTGCACTGGTGGTCGTTGGTGTTTGGGTGTGGGCCTCTAGAGACGAAGGTGGGGTTAGCCGAGGTGTAAGGGGAGCCGTTGTAGCTTTGGTGGCTACTCTTGGGTTAGGGGTGGCTCTGTTGTCAGGATGGGCTTCGGAGGTTTCATCTTTTAGGGAGGCTTCTAACGAGAGGCGCATAGATATCTACAGAGAGACCGTACTTGCAACAGCAGGGAGACCTCTGCTAGGGTATGGGGCTCCAGCAGACCCGGGTCTAGTGCGTGGAGGTACACCTTCAGGTTTTCACTTGGGATCCCACTCGGAACCGTTAGCGATTCTCTTCCGTTTTGGTTTCGTGGGAGCACTCTTCTATTCTCTGGGTGTATTGGGGTTTTGGCGGAGACTTAGAGACCACCAAAGTGTGCCGACAAAAGCGGCCATGTTCTTATTGGGGGTTATCTCCATACAGTCTCTCTTTATTACTCTAACGCTTGATGGAACCCCCGTTGCGTGGGCATTACTCCTTGTGGGGGCTGCAAAAGGGGCAAAGTCCTAGAAGAACCGCCCACACGCCATATGGATCTCACCTGAGGGATCTTCGGCAGCTGTAAAGGGCTGGAAAGAGAAATCCAAAACAGCAGCGCCCGTGTCAACAGAGTAGACTTTGACCAGCCAATTGGCGGAACTTGTGTTCCCACCCTCTCCAGTAGCTGTAACGACCTCTTCAAAGCCGTCCCCATCCACATCACATGCCATCACTTGAATCTCCATATTTGGATTTAGGAAGCTGTTATAGGGCTGCCAAGTAGGGACGAGGATGTTTCCGTCCAAGTCGGTCACTTTGACCATCCCTGCACTCCCTATTCCTTGCGCGAGGGCTATTTGGTCAAAACTATCTGTGAAATGTCCCACAGCGATGTGGACTTCACCATCAGGGTTGTTAGAGAGGTTATATGGGAACCAAGTCACTAGTGCTGTGCGTGTGCGTGTTCCACAAGCAATACCCGAATCAGCATCCCAAGCCACACAAAGCTCCTTGATATCAATACGGTTTCTTCCCGCATCGCCATGGGCAAGAACGATTTCATCTTCACCATCACCGTCATAGTCGGCAAACGCGGGGTGGACCTCGTTGCTGTAGTACCGTCCCCACGGCATCTCATCAGAAAGATCGCAAATGCCGTCATCAAGATTGGCACAGGGGCGGTAATAGGTCGTAATAAGGTCAGTTTCAGGGCGCATCTGTTTGTTCCCAGGAACAAACTCAAAGAAAGAACAGGAGCCCGCCCCCCATTCCCCGGTGCAGGCGACGATCTCTTCAACACCATCCCCATCAGGGTCGCCTGTAGCGACAGTGAGTTCTCCCCGAGGGTTGTTTCCGTTGAAATAGGGACGCTCACGCGCCATTTCAACACCGGCACTGTCAAAGACCTTAAAGAAAGAACTCCCCCCAAATCCGTCCCCGAGGATAATATCATCCCACCCATCGCCATCTACATCCCCAGCAGCGATATGGGTCTGACCCACCTCGTTGGGCCAATACCAAGCACGCTTAGAGAGAATCTCATCCCCCACTGTCTCAAAAATCTTATAAAAGGAATCGGTCGCTGTAGCGTTATGTCCGGTAGCGACCAAGATCTTCTCGGCCAAATTTACGGCATACGCTTCAACCTCATAGATGATAGGCGCAGAAGCTGTATTCGTAAACTCCAAATAGACCGTGTTCATCAATAGGGAGCGATTGGGGACCATGTCGTGCCAACCAATCGATCCATCTGAGGAGATATTGCCCACAAAATGGAAAGACTCCTTAGAGAGTGCAGGCAAACAGGAACCTTCGTCTGCCCCGCCTTCTCGCATACCCACCCAAACGGTCGCTGCCCAGTTTGAGCCTCCAGAGCGAACACGAACTCTTGATACAGGAAGCCGGTCGGTCATATCCACGCGGACCGCGAGACAAGTGGGGGTAGAAGCCGCCCAAAAAGTGGACTCGTTTCCATCCACGGCATTAGCTGGCGTCCCCCCTGTTCCGTCCGCAAAGGCATCCACGACGATATTGACATCGCCATTTACAGCTGTCCAAACAGCACTGTTTGCCACAGGATTAATCATATTTCCAGACATATCTGTGACGGTATTAGCAGCAACGACGGTATATTCGGTGCCCGTGGTCAGGTTCCAAGTGTGGAGGGTAACCCGCATAAGGTCGGGAGACATGCGAACCTCACGGAGTTTCCACCCATCGGGCGAAAGAGCCCAAGCACCCGTATCGATAGCCACGCCAGGATCTAGACGCTCATCAAAGAGAAGTTCAATAGTGCCTCGACTTGTGGGTATCGCTTGGAGCAAAGAAGGAGCTTGAGAATCGGGTGAGAGGGATTGGAGGGCATCAAGATAGGTGGAAACTCCCAAACCCCCACAGGCGGCATCCGCACTATGGTCGGTGGTGCCAGCTAGAATGCGATCAAGGAGGGCTTGGGCGCCTTCGTGGGGGGGGGCTGCTTCGATAGCCAATAGAGCCGCTCCAGCTACGAATGCTGCTGAAGCTGAAGAGCCAAACTTCCGTCCAGACAGGTTTGGGGAAATACCATCCCAATCAGCCGAAAGGACCTGTCCTGCTGGAGGACCACCCACACCACCACCCGCCCAGACATCAATCCAAGACCCGGTATTTGTGTAGGGGGAGGGGCAAGCTTTATCTAAGCCCCCTCCCCCATTCGTAGCTCCCACACCCAGCACTTGGGAATAGGCAGCGGGATAATGGGTGGTTGGAAGGGAATCATTACCTGCACTTGACACAATGAGAACCCCGTGGTCCCAAGCGTACTGAACAGCATCTTGGAGTAGGTGGCTATCTGCAGTGGTCTGGAAAGCCGCCAAGACAACATCCGCTCCATTATTCACCGCCCAAACGATACCTTGGGCGACGGCGGATAGTGAAGCAAACCCACACGGGGGAAAAGCCCGAACAGATAAGAGAGAGGATCGGTTGAAAGCTCCACCAGCTGTACCCAAAGCGTTGTCGGTTGCCCCCGCCGCAAGGGCAGAAACCCAAGTTCCATGACCAAAGTTGACACTTGATCCAGTCGGGCAACTCCCACTCATCTCCATAGGGTCACTATCTCCATCTACGATATCAGTCCCGCCGGAAAAAATGGGAACGATATCTTGGTGCGTCGTGTCTACTCCTGTATCAACTACAGCAAGAACAGGGCTATTTGAAGCAACGGGAAGAGCATCCCACGCCGCCTCAAAGTTGTGGTCCGGGAAAGCCCATTGTTGGGAGTAACCCGGGTCGTTGGGCACCGCCGACAAAGAGACGGCAAATTGAGGTTCGGATTGGGAAACGCCTGATAAGGAGCCAAAGCCCAGAAGGGCGTTTTCGATAGAAAGAGTTTCAGGGAATGAGACCCTCCACCAACCATTACTGGGAGAAGAGAGAAGGGTTCCTCCTTCTTCGGCTACGAGGGGGGAAAGTTCAGTAAATGACAGAGAGGAAGAGATGAGAACTTCAGATGAGAGAACGATATGGGAAGAGTTTCCATCAACGAAGGTCGTCCAGCCCGAAGGGAGCGCAGTGGATGTAGATTCTGCTGGGAACCTATGATGTTCGGTAGATTGACATGAAACCCAGAGGAAAGGGATGAAGAAAGCAAGAAAGAACCGGGTTTTCATGAGTCGGACCTCACAGAAAGCTGAATATCGTCTAACGCCCACCCTTCACCCATTAGTAAATCTGCTAATGAGTCTAAGAGACGCCAGGCATAACAGACATGCTTCCCCTCTAAGAAGGAAAGGTCTTGGTGTCGGTTGATGAAAGCACCACCCGCCATTGTGGCACTCCCTGCGTAATTCACACCGACGAGGAAGAAAGTGCCCCCACAGCTGGTCTCTGGAACATCAGACCATCGCACAAGGAGTTGGGCACTGTCACTGGCATCTACATCAACCATTGACACCCAGTCTAGTGGGAACCAGCCAGGCGCGGTCAAATCTGAAGATGCAGTGGGAAAAAGCCAGACATAACTTGATTGATCGTATGACCAAGGGGGCGTTCCAGCTGTGTCCGTAAAATAGGGATTCGTTTCTTGGAGGGTACAGGGGGAGGAATGGTTCGTCGCCCCCGTGCGGTTAACAAGATAAGCTGAGGTGTTGGGGGTCGCAGTATTGTTGGATACACTCCAAGCATTCGTCAAAGAGCAACTAATCCCATCATATGGAACTTGCTCAAGGAAGAGGGTAGAGGGGGGGGTCATCTCCACGATTTGGACATTGTCCAGAGCCCAACCTTTACCAAGGAGGCTCGTTGCGGAAGATTGAAAGATGAAAGCGATACAGAGGGAGCTATCACCAGCCCATGCCGACAAATCAACATGGCGGTACTCCCAATTGGGGTAAGCGATATCAAGGGTGGGAGCGGTGGCATCGGTGTTGTTCAGGAGGGTCCAAGTGGCGCTGTAAGACGCCGTGGTACAGTCTCCGGTATGGCCACCATTAGAGGAGGAGGAAACGCCCACAATAACGTCTTCTAGCTCGTTCGCTGCCCGTTCAATAAGCATAGGAACTAGAAGGCCAGGAGCAGAAGCGCCAGCAAGGCTAAAGGGACTAGCCGTAACCAACCACGCATTTTGACTGTTGCCATAAAGACCCGTGGTGGTGTCGGCGATACGGATGTAATTTCCTCCAGAATAAGGTATATCCGAAAAGAGATTCCATTGGATTCCCGTCACATCACCTGTGCCCACTTGAATGACCCAGTTCGTTGTACCTTCCTCCCAATCATCAAAGAGGAAGGAGGTGTTGAGGTTAGCTTCTTGGGGTGGGGCGAAGGGCTCTTTTGTAGCTCCAATAGCACCCCGAACCGCCAAACAATAATGTCCAGCAACACCCGTGGAAACGACAGCATTACAAGAGCCTGCTGTACAGGAGGTAGTAATCCCTTCCACAACGGTATAAAGACCAGAAGTATCAGGGTCGGGGCACCGGGGATTTCCAAAGCGGGTGTCGGGCGTGGAGAGTTTGTAGTGGGCCCAATCAAACTCGGAAGAGCCCTCACAATCACTGGTCCATTCTAGGAGCCCCTCTCCCGCAAGGGAGCCACTCACACTCGTAAAACCACCCGTATTTGGAGACGCCAAGAGAGCGGATGCTGAACAGGGTTGCGTTGCCCACCCCAATGTGCCTTGCCCCATCCCCCCAACGAGACCCGATGAAGATTCAGTGACCAAAACGAAATACCGATAGTTGATTCCCGGAGTCGTCGTCGCATCGGAAAAAGAGAGATCGTTCGCTAAAAGATCGGCCAACTTGTTGGGTTCGGTCAACCCTCCATCATCCACCTCTCTCCAAACGCTTGTAGATTGGGTGCCAGAAGTAAGTTGCCACGAAACGACAACTTTGTCCCCGTGAGCACCTTGAGTCGCAGAAAGAACTTCAGGCAGAAGAGAACAACCCGAACATCCTGACTCCACTTCATTAGGTGGATCCGAAACGGAGAGGGGTCCCTTATCTGTTTCCAGCCCCGAACATCCCCAGAGGACAAGAAGAAGAGCAAAAGAACAGGAGCGCACCCTCATGGCAACACGACCGTTTCAGGGGAAAGGGGGCGAACTTCTCCCGTCGTTTCAGTTCGGGCACGCATCCGTTGATTCTCGAGTGCAGGACCTCCTAGATAGAGGGTAGTTGCCAAGAGCAACAAGAAAGGCAACACCCAAAACAGCCGATTTTTACTCATTCCACCAACCTCCAAAACACCCAATTCAAACGCAACACACCACCCATTATAAGATGGAATAAACGGTAAGCACCTAATGGAAGGGGGTTTCCACAGCAAGCGAGACACCCATTCCTCCTGAAACACAGAGGGTCGCAAGACCACGCCCCCCCCCGTTTTGATTCAGGGCATGAACCAATGTCACGACGATCCGTGCCCCTGTGCACCCAATGGGGTGACCCAAGGCGATAGCGCCTCCACGAGGGTTGATTCTTTCGGGTGGAATCTCCAGTTCACGCTGACAAGCAATCACTTGGGAGGCAAACGCTTCGTTCAGTTCTACATGGTCGTAGTCCACGGTTTTCCATCCTGTCTTCTTTTCAAGCTTTCGGCAGGCAGGAACAGGACCAAGCCCCATACGAGCAGGATCCACTCCCGCAATCGACCAATCTACCAAACGACCAAGCGCACCCGCGGGTGGGGTCGTTCCTCCCACCAAGATGAGGGCGGCAGCCCCATCCGTTATTCCTGACGACGTAGCGGGCGTTACTGTGCCCCCTTTTTCTTGAGGAAGAAAGACGGTGGGAAGGCGAGAAAGGGACTCGGGATTCATCCTCTCTCGAATAGTTTCATCAGAGGAAAAGATACCATTCTTGGGCAAGGGAACGGGGGCGATTTCTTTTTCAAAGAAGCCTTCTTCTCTTGCTTGGAAAGCGCGAGATTGGGTGTTGATAGCGAACGCTTCTTGTTCTTCTCGCGAGATCTGATAGTCTTGGGCAAGCGTTTCGGCTGTTAACCCCATAAGTTGGTTGGTGATGGGACAGAAGAATCCGTCCTTGTAGTTGGCATCAACAACCTCTCCCGAACCCAAGCGGTATCCCCACCTAGCTCCGGTTAGGTAGTAGGGAAGTGTGCTCATTGATTCAACCCCTCCCACCAAGGCAGTAGTCGCTCCATGGTGGAGGATTTCATCCATACCATGGCGAACCGCAAGGAGGCCAGAAGCACACGCTTGATTGACGGTGTAGGCGGGGGAGGATTCGGGAATACCAGAACGGATTGCCGTTTGCCGAGCGGGGTTCGGACCACTCCCAGCTTGGCGAGCTTGACCAAAGATCGTTACATCAACATCCTGTGCTGAAACAGACGACCTCTCGATAGCAATCTGTGAACTATGGGTAGCAAGGTCAACAGCAGAATGGTTCTTAAGGCTGCCACCAAATGACCCAATAGGGGTGCGAACGGCACTCACAATCCAAACAGAGCGCTGAGGCATCGTTATTACTGCGGTAGACCAGGGCGTAGACGGTCTACAAGAAAGAGCATCACTTCATCTGCCGTTGCCTTGGGATGGCGCCTTGCCCAAACGATAAGGATGCGAATCTCATGAGGTGTAGGAGAGAGAAAATCTCCATTCTCAGACCCCAAAAATGTAGCGACAGAAGGGGGTAAGGAGGTGGGAGAGGTAGGCAAGACGGGTCGTGTGAGTTGGGGGGTAGGTTTCTCTCCCACAGAAACATCATCAACACCTGTGGGTGTGGGATGGGGCTTTCGGACTTGATTAGGAGTTACACCATAAAGATCAGCCAGGCGGTTGAGAACGGTCTCACTAGGGTGCTTCCGCAACCCGCGCTCCAACAAGGAAAGGTATGCTCCCGAAATGCCGACTTCTTCGGCAACTTCTAAAAGGGTAAGCCCCCGTTTCTTACGGAGGGTCAACAAACGATTAGCCATCTCTAACAAAGCGAGACCATTCTACATCGGGCTTTCTAGAACGACTTTCCTATCTGGAAGGCGGGCACCGTAAGCGGACAATCGGGGCAAAGAGTATCCATTCTTCCCTATGGAGAATCGGGAGTTGAGCCATCCCTTCCCATGGAGGATAATCCCCCTACCTTGCCGGGGTGGCGGAATGGTAGACGCAGCGGGCTTAAAACCCGCCGCCCGAAAGGGCGTGAGGGTTCGAATCCCTCCCTCGGCAAGTTTCCACTCCCAATCCACCCCCTTAGGCGTGCTCCCTTTTCCTCGGGTGGCGGACCATGCAGACGTCGCCCTTGTGAGATGTCTGGGGATAGGGGATAATCCCCATGATGGAAAAACCCCTAAACGAAGAGCGAGTGAGACCAGAGAAGAGAGAGGCGCAATGTGGGGGGTGTGGCGCCGTTGTCCCTGTTGGAGAGGGGGGCGTTTCGTTGGGTATTTCCCGCTGTATTCCATGTGCCCAAGAATCTGGGGTCTTGAAAAGAGAAACCGAACCTATGTTCTGGCTCTGTCTTGGGTTTTTGGTGATAGGAGCAATCTTGGACTGGTTTCCACAGGGATTAGCTCCCGAAGGACCATCTGGTGTGGGTATGCGTCTTCTATTTTCGTTGTCGGGACTCCTCTTATTGGGAAGTCGCAAGGCACCAGACAAAGCGATTATGGGCATAGCCCCCCTTCTGTTGCTGGGCGGTGTGGGGCTCCATGTCGTTTCAGTCTGGTTGGTACACCCCATTAAGGGCGTACCCGTACATCCCACTTGGGGTTTGGGGTTTGCCGTTGCGGGATTCCTCTTATTGGCGAGAATCCGGGCGAAGGGGACCTAAGAGAGGAGTAAAGAGGGTCTTGTCTGACGATTTCCATCTATAATAGAAGGTAGATTGTTGACTTAGGAGGTCCACTATGTTCAAAAAAACGACACTATTTGTGCTTCTTGCACTCTTTACCTGGGTTCCAATGCGTGCATCTTTTCCTGATGTCCCGATGGATCATTGGGCGTATGACGCCGTCGCCTATTTGGCTGCTAAGGGTTATGTTGAGGGGTATCCCGATGGCGAGTTCAAGGGGGAACAGATGATGTCTAGGTACGAGTGGGCCATGGTCGTTGCTCGGCTAGAAAGAGATCTTGCCCTTCGCTTTGGAACGGGTGGGGGTGGCGAAGTGCCAGCAGATATTTCGGGGCTTCTTTCCGCACTCCAAGCCGAATTCCAGAATGAACTTGAAGAGATTAGGGCGGGTATTGCCGCAAATGAAATCCGCATCGACGCCCTGTCTGGGGACATTATGGATCTTCAGGATGCGGTTGAAAGAATGGATCGGCGTGTGGGGGGGCTGGGATCAGGCTCGGGAGGAGAGGGTCAAGGTTTCTTGGTGGATGTAAGTCTTGCAGGTATCGCAAGTGAAGGGGACGCACTGGGGAGTATGGAGGATCGGGGCTTTGATTTGACAGGAAGTCTAGGACTTTCTTTTACGAAGGAAACGGGAGATTTTCTTTGGGGTGTTACTTTGGCAACCCGAAACGACATTGACCTCGTTTGTGATGCAGGGATTGGGGGTGCAGCACCCGGACCTGGATGTGGAACAGATGGGATAAATCCTGTTTGGGCGAATGGGCTAGGAACAGTTTGGGGCCCCATTACTCCTTTTAGAAGGGGGGGTAAGTTGGTTGGATTTGATAGCACCACCAACTTCCAGCTCCAAGCGGGCAACACACACAGTAACGATATCAACTTTAATCTCCACGAAATGTATTTCCTGTGGAACGGTCGTGCTGGTGCTGGTGGTGGTGTTGATATCGTGGCAGGACGGTTTGAGCCCTTTTGGTCTCCTTCTGATATGTCTTGGGATACCCAAAATGGACTTGAAGGTATCGTTTTGGGCGGTCGCCTAACCGAGTCCATTCGTTTTGTGGGTGGTATCCTGACAGACGATTGGGCACCGACTGGCGCTTCGGAAGACTTGATGACTTTCGTTCAGATTTCCACCGAGGATTTTCTGGACAACATCAATATTTCTCTCGGGGTATCTGGAGTGGGGGTCAACCACTCGACCGAGCTTTCTGCCCCAGAACTCTTTTCGCTTCACGCCACGATTCCGATGGCGGATAGAGAAGTCTTTGCGGGACTCATTAGAAATCTTGAAAACACAGGGAATCTTGAAGATACATCTTTTGAGATTGGAACGAATGGTGATTGGGGCAGTTGGGATTACGAGGTTGCTTACCGTACGATTGGTGAAGCAGCTGGTGCAACGGGTGCTTGGGTGCCCAACAGCGAATTCTTTAGCATTGAGATGTTGAAGGGTGTAGGTCCTAGCGTAGATATGGGGCTACAGTTTTCTATCGGCGAGTTGGGGAAAGATGAAACCACCCCCACGGATCGCTGGAGTTTGGGGATATCTCTTTCTGCGGCTTTCTGACCTAAAGTATGGCGGCAAACCTTAGGGGGGGAGGTCCTCTCGCTGTTTGGTGGTCTTCTCAAAGAGAGACCCCACCGGGTTGTTGGTACCGCAACGATTTCGTACGCCCCAAGGGTGGACACCCCATAGAACCCCAGCTCTTTATGGGGGTACCCCCACAGGGGTTGTCGGTGCATCGCCTCCAAGCGACACTGACCCGAGGAGAAGAGAGGATTTCTCTGGGTGGAACCCCCCTTCAATGGATGCTCGCCCTTGAGGAAAAGGGGGCACCAAGTGTTGAGATTTCCGAGCTCCTATTGGCGGCACAGAACTGGTCCCCTTTAGAGAGTGGCTGGGGTTGGTTGGGTCGTTCCCATGGAGTTTATCTATCACGGGGAACTCGCCCTCGGCAATCCCCCCCTCTTAGCCTTCGAGAGAGATTTCCGAAAGATTGGGCACGGTGGTTTGACCTCCTCTTGGCGGCTGGGGGGTGCTGTGGACCTGATGAAGTAGGAGAAGAGGCTGTTTACGCATTACTCCAACCGGATGCGGGGCCATGGACGCCCTTGGGGGCGAATAAGACCGAGGAGGAGGCTGTGGGGATATGGGAAAGTTCGGGAGGGAGGATCGAGCCACTTTTTGGTCCTGGGCAAGGGTATCTTGTTCCGAGCGAAGTCCTAGGTTCTTCTTTAGGGTGGCCTGCCAGACGGTTTGTCCAAGTGGTGGGTCGGGCCTCTCCGAGACAGACGGGAAAACTCCATATCATTCAAAGAGACCCCGAGGGTCTTCCCCTAGAAGAAAACCTTCTGGTGGGATGGGTAAGAAGTCCTGATGCAGATGCCCCCGCCAAGGAGGGTAGACGCGCTTTCTTGGGTGCTTGGTTTGATGAGAGGTGGTGGGACGAAGATAGATTTCCTTCGGAGAGGATTGAACATCTGTTGACAGGGGTTGCAGGGGAGATATTTGAGGGGTATGAGCACGAGGCATTTCGAGTCCCTGAGTCGCCAACGCGGTGGGATGGAGCGTTTGGTAGACCGACAGACTGGGGATTCCTTAGGCAACTTGCTACAGGAAGAAAAGGAGGAAAGATTTTGGGGGTGATGGGGCTTCCTTCTGCGTTTCACCTTTCGGTTCTCTCTGCGCGGAAAAACCACGCCCGGGAGGACTCGAACCTCCAGCCTAGGCCTTAGGAGGGCCTCGCTCTGCCAGTTGAGCTACGGGCGCTAAAGAACGTCCCCTAGAAACCACGCCCGGCAGGACTTGAACCTGCAACCTTCGGCTCCGCAAGCCGACGCTCTGCCGGTTGAGCTACGGGCGCACACCTTTGCAAGGGAGGCATTCTACCTATGCCCTATCTCCTTCTGGTTGTCAGGAAGAAGAGATTGGATACTCCGAGCAATCTCCAATGTGAACACCTTTGAACTTTCTCGGGAAAGAGGTTGACCAAAGAAAGTCGTCGTATCAAGGGGTGCTCCATAGATGACCCGAACGGGAGAGGTGGTGGGCATACGAGCTCCTGTAGGGAACGCTTTATGAGAACCGTGAATTCCCACGGGCACGATGACTGCTTTCGCTAGGTGGGCAATCGTGGCGGCTCCCGTACGACACGCCGAAGTCCTAAAGAGACCATTCCGACTTCGAGTACCCTCAATAAAGAGACCGATATCCCAGCCAGTTCCAAGGAGTTTTCGGGCGCGATTGACCGCCCCCACCCCTCCGGCCTTTCTTCGAACGGGAACTTGTCCCCAAAGGTGCATCAATCTCCCAAACCCCCCTCTAAAGAGACTCTCTTTGGCTAGGAATCGGATCGGGCGCGGAAAGGAAGCACCCAAAATAGGTGGGTCAAAATGGCTGGCATGATTAGAGACAAGAATCGTGGGCTCTTCTTGAAAAGGAGATTGAATCGTTACCTCTAAACGATTGAGCACCCGAAGGACGAGGCGACAACTCCCCGTAGCCAACTTATAGTGGACGGGATGGTAACGGTCTATCCAGTTAGCCATCAAGGACCCTCAATGCCACTTGAAGTGCTTCTTGGGCGGATAGGTTCGTTGTATCAAGAAGGAAGGCGTCTGCGGCTGGGCGCAAGGGGGCAAGGGGTCGCTCTCTATCAGAACGATCTCTTTCCAAGAGGTGGGGATCGGGTTCACCACGCTCTTTCTGTCGGCGCTCCTCTCTGATCGCTTCATCGGCTACCAAGTAGATTTTCTTTTCGGCATGAGGAAAGACGACCGTTCCCATATCTCTTCCTTCGGCTACAAGGCCATCCGTAGGGGTGTTCTCGGAGAAATCCCGAAAGAAGGACTTGAGCATCTCTCTAACCTCTTTGCTGCGGGCAATCTGGCTGCTTCGCCGATCACCTTGTGGTGTTCGAAGGCGTGCAGATATATCCCTACGGTCTCTCATAAATGTCGTACCATCAAAGCTAATCCCCAAGGCAGACAGACTTTCACCCATGGTAGAACGAAGCAAATCCTTATGATCAAGATAACCTGCCAATCGGTAACAGAGACCACTATCTAGAACAGACCACTCTTTCTCTCTGGCTACAAGGAGCGCCAAAGTGGACTTGCCCGAAGACGCTGGACCATCAATAGTTAGGATCATTCACTATGAGCCGTTTCTGGGGGAAGACCAGAGGTCCACCAAAGAACAGAGCCTTCATCAAAATAGAGAACGAGGGGTAAGTGGCGAGCTTCCTCTGGCAATAATGAGAGAAGCTCCCACGAGGTCCACCCTACCCACTCTTCCGCAACGACCCAAGGAGACGAAAGAGAGCGTTCCCCAAGGGAGACTTGGCTCCACCCCTTGTCGAATTCCTGAGAGGGGAGAAGAGGGTGGGAAATGATGACAGTACCATGGGGCCAAGAGAGGATCTCTCCTTGAGAGGAGTAGAGGAGAGAGTTGAACTCTTTCCACTCTGTTCGAGCATCCCACCTTTGGGAGAGATCTTCAGTGGCTAAGGTTTCCAATCGGTGGAGAGCTTCAGAAAGAGAGAGGGGAACGCCCCCTTGTATGCCCCCCCAAAGCACGGAGAAAGAATCCGTTCCTAACGACGAATCAACAGCGAGCCATTCGGAGGGTTCCAGAGCAAAACCAGAGACCAGCGCCTCGGGCGAAATGGCATAACCTGTGGGAACACCTATTTTCAAAGAGACCAAAGAGCGATAATCTGAAAGATCGCTGTAATGCTCAAGTATGAGCTCTTCAAAAACAGGCAGACTCGGTTTACCTATAGGGGGTAAGAGAATGATGGCTACAGGGGGAGGACTGAGGGTGTGTTGGGGTGGAACAGGAGGGAAATCAGGATGAGGCTTTAGTCCAAGAAAGAGAGCAGCCCCCAAGATGAGAGTTGAGGCAATCCGAGAAAAGAGGGTCATCTTTGCGTGGTAGAGGCAGTCTCCTGGGCATCAAGGAGAGAGATAATCTTCCGTGTTTGAACTCCGGTGGCAACCTGAAAAATGATGAAGTAAAGAATAAGCCCCGCAGGAAAGAAAAACCCAAAGATCAGAATCATCGCAGTAAACATCTTGGGATTCATCGCTGCCGCCATAGGGTTATCGTCCTTCTCTCCCGGCTTAGGGGTGGGCATTAGGAGTTTCTGGTTGAGGGTAACGAGAACCAAATAGGCAGCCAACATAAGGAGGGCGGGCCAGTAAAGAGAGAGGAAAGCAGGGTCGTTTCCCCAGGGCCAAGGTAGAGCTGTAGCCCCCGCCATGCGTGTTGCCTCTGCTAGAGAATCGGTCGTCATAACGGGTGAAGAGCCGAGATTGACCCCAAAGAGAGTCTCTCTGAGAAAGACCCCCCCATTGATACCTGGGTCTCGCATCATCCTAAAAATACTAATGATGATGGGAAACTGAATGAACATGCCCAAACAACCCTCCATCGGATTGACACCTTCTGCTTGGTAAAGCTCCATGGTCTGTTTTTGGTGTTCCTTGGGATCCTCTTTCTTGAGATGATCTAGTGCTTTGAGCTTGGGTTGGAGCACTTTCATCAGTCGCGCCTGTTTCATCTGCCTAAAAGTCAAGGGAAAGAGTGCAGTTTTGACCAATACAGTAAGGATGACCAAGTCCAAACCATACGAATGTGTGAGTTGATGGGTCAACTCCACAAAGGCAAAAAAAGCGCGAGCAAGAGCTTCGGTCATCTCAAGGGATCCTTCCCGCCAGGATGGAAGGGGTGGCACTTCAGGAGGCGAAAGAGGGAGAGCACGCCACCTCGTGCCCATCCATACTTTTCCAGAGCTTGTAAGGCATAAGAGGAGCACGAAGGGGAAAAGCGACACGTGGGCGGGTACAGAGGGCTAATCACGCGCCGGTACCACTTGACCACGGCGAACAGAAGGCGGGTCAAGAGGTCCATACCACTTCAACACGCTTGAGGAGAGCGGGGAGAGAGTCTAGAGGATCCTCTGTCAGGTGGAGCACGCCTTGGCGCGGCGGAAGTTGTGGCAATTGAGCCCAAGCCCAAGAGCGAATCACTCTGCGAATGCGATTCCTACGCACCGCACTCCCGACTCGTTTGGGCAAGACGATACCCAGTTTGGCGACCGAACGATTTGTGGGCAGAAAGGTCAACGAGGCTCCATGAGCAAGCTTCAAACGACGCTGACCCCGAATCTGGGCAAAAGAAGAAGCCCCCTTTAGGATGTGGCCCCATTTGGGGCTGTTAGCCAAAACGGTTAGTGCGAGAGACGGACACGACCACGCACTCGGCGACGAGCCAAAACAGATCGTCCTCCGGGGCTGCGCATTCTGCGCCTGAATCCATGAACACGCTTTCGGTGTCGTTTCTTTGGTTGATATGTTCTCTTCGGCATCTCAAGTCACCAAAGGGTATTCTAAGGGGAAGTGCGAATGACCATGCCCGTACCACCCCCACCCCCCAAACAGAGGGTTACGAATGCCGCCCCCCCACCCTTATTCTTGAGCTGATAGAGGGCGGAAAGGGGTAATCGTGCACCCGAACAACCAATAGGGTGTCCCAAAGCGACAGCCCCCCCCTGGGGATTGACTTTATGAGCATCTAAGTCAAGCTGATTGATAAGTGCGACCATTTGGACCGCGAACGCTTCGTTGATTTCTAAGAGGTCAAAATCAACAGGCGAAAGCCCCGATAATCTCTTCAGATTGAAGAAAACCGACAGGGGGCTCATGAGCACTTCGTGGGGGGGGACACCCCCATCAACACTCTCGTGGAGCCAACCCAAAGGTGTTACATTGTGGGCATCAACCCACGACTGCGACGCCAACAACAGGGTGGCAGCTCCATCGTTCAAAGCAGAAGCATTCCCCGCCGTGACAACACCTTCTTTCTTGAAGACGGGGCGAAGTTTTCCCAAAGTAGAAAGATCTGTTCTACGCGGGTTCTCATCTCTTTCAACCTCCCCCCTCCTTGTCTTGATGGGAATGATCTCTTCGGACAAGTCATTTTCAGATGACAGAGCCCGGCTATGGCTCTCTACAGAATAGCGATCCATCTCTTCTCGCTGCACACCGTAAGTTTCAGCGACCCATTCAGCCGAAAGTCCCATATGTTTACCAGAATAAGCATCAACGAGACCATCGGTCAACATCCCATCAACGAGAGGTGCATCACCGTAGGTCAACCCCCATCGGGCCTTCCTAGCGTAGTAGGGGGTATTTGACATCGATTCCATACCACCAGCCAAGGCTAGGTCGTGAGAACCTTCACGAAGAGCAAGGGATGCAAGGTGAATCGCTTTTAGACCACTTCCACAAACCATATTGACTGTATAGGCAACAGATGAGGGATCCATTCCTGCACCCAGAGCGACTTGACGAGCGGGATTCTGTCCACACCCTGCTTGGAGAACTTGTCCCATCACAGAGAGCGTCGGCTTCTCATTACCCAACTCTGCAGCCAAGAGTGTTGCTGAAGCGGCATGAATGCCTAAAGAGACAGCGCTCTCTCCAGCCAAACCCTTTCCGAATCGCCCCATGGGCGTTCTCTTTGCGGAAAGAACAGCAACAGGTGTCGTTTTCAAGCGAGGCTCCTCACAATCTCCAAGACATCCTCTTCAGAAAGCTCAATCTTTGAAAGTAAGTCTCGATAGGTCCGAATTGTCTCTTCGGCAATCCCGTCCTCAGCCATTCCTTCACGTTTTGCCTTCAATCTTTCCATCGTTTTTCGAATGAGGGTGTCTGTCAGAACAATCCCCTCATCCTCAAGGTTGCCCCTGAGTCGTTCAAGAGTTGCTTTTAGGAGGGAAAACCCCGTATGCTTACCATACACAAATCGAGTCTCTACTCCTAGGAGCTCGTGGGGAATCGGTTCATATGTTTGGGGATCTTTGAGCATTCCGTGGGTATGGATACCCGATTCATGGGCAAAGACATTCCGACCAACAGCTGGTTCGTTGGGGCGAATGGGGAGACCAGAAAGAGATTCCACTAGGGAGGAAAGAGCCAAGAGTTGGTCGTACTTGAATTCGGGGATTTTTACGCCATAGAGAACCTTGAGTGCAACGACCACATTATGGAGTGCCGCATTACCTGCCCGCTCACCAATACCATTCACCGAAACACTAAATCCTTCTATTCCTTCTTGGAGGGCGATGATGGTGTTGATCGCTGCCAAGTCGAAATCATTATGAAAATGGCTCACGATGGGTAGGTTTGGGAACGCCTTCCGCAATCCACGGCAATAGATGCGCGTCGCTTCGGGCGTTAGAGATCCCGTTGTATCCGGAAAGATATACCGAGTCGCTCCCGCCTCAACAGATCTTCCCACGAGATGAACCAAATAATCTAAGTCGCTTCGACTGGCATCCTCTGTTCCCAACTCAATCGTCGTTACCCCTTGGGAGCGAATATAGCTACAGATATCCTCCATCATTCTGATGTTCGCCTCGCGATACCAAGCCCCCGTTTTTCCAGCACTCTCTTCACCTTCTCTCTTTAGCAGGGTAGGTCCAAGTTTGACCTGGAGATGGAGGTCGCTGGCCGATGTAAAGGTCAAGAATGTGATTTCGTCGGGCGACGCACCGACTTCTTTTAGGGTGGACAGTGTCGCATCTACATCTCTCTTATCAGCACGACACATCACAAGAATCTCAAGATCGTCACGTATCTCCCCCCTTCGCTTACCGGCAATGATTTGGCGCAAGGTCTCTCGCTCTGAAGGAGCGACAAAAGGGAAACCTACATCAATGATATGGGCGCCGATATCAGAAAGGGCGGTGGCGATTTGGTATTTCTGGTTGGGCGAGAAAGCGACGCCCGGGGTCTGTTCGCCATCTCGAAGGGTTGTGTCGTAGATACGAATCGTTTCTTCTTTTGGCCAAGAGAGATGTTCGGTTAGGGTGCGTGGGTCCACAAAAAGAGATTCGTTCATTTTTTTCTTCCACTCCAGTGGTGCAAGGCATCTAATCTCATCTTATCCCGGTCTCCTTTGGAAAGGGAGCGGGGAAAGGTGAGATCTTGGATAGGAGGGAGGATTCTATCAACGAGCCTATCCCATGCCGTTTCGGGAAAGTCCCTAGCGACACGGGTGCCCCCTATGAGGGCAGCATCACTAATCATCCTAGAGAACGCTTCGGGGCCCTGCGTGGCAAGGACATCAAAGAGAGCTGCCACTTCACCGACGCACTCCTCCCACGCCAGCTCCTTGGGGATACCGCAATCTACAAGTGTTTTGTAAGCCCGTAAGGCAAGCTCTGGAGCCCATCCACAAAGAACAGATTGTTCGCTAAAAAGATCAGCAACAAGCTCCTCTGTTGCGGTCGCCTGAATATTTCGTGTGCTCCCCAATAGAGAAGAGAGGAGAGGAATCGTATCTTCAGCATTTCCTGAGCGATTGGCATGGACACCCACAGCCGCTGAGTAGTCACCCTCAGAAACCCTCTTGGCAATCGCTTTGGGGGCAAAAAGAAGGAGGTCGGGAAGGGGAGGGGGCGAGCCCAGAAGTAGGGGCCATCCAGAGAGGTAGACGATCGTTCCCTCTTGCCCTACCCCATCCAGAAAAGAGAGGGAGGAACTGGCGGCGACACGGTCGGGAAGAGCAATCAAGAAAAGAGAGGATTTGGGCGTATCTCCCCAAGGTAAGAGGGGGAGCCCCTTTTTTTCTGCCAATCTTCTTGAGGGGCCTTCTCTAGCCATTACAGAGAAAGGGGTTTCACACCGGGAGAGGCGAGAGGCAAGCGCTTGCCCCATTGAACCCAAGCCGACAAGAACGAACCTAATGATTGCTGGGTTCAGGGGAGGGGCTGTGGTCTTCTTCGGTGGTATGACTCTCCTTGATGGGACCAGAGCCTCTCTTTCCTGGACTTATGCCGCCAGAAATAGATTTCATAAGGAAGAGCAGCGCGGCGAGAAGAACGGCGACTTGGAGAATAGAGATCTTTTTATTCATGAGCAAGAGAGATAATACTCGCTTCTATTCCTTCTGCCCACTCCGAACAGTCCCAATCAGGATTGGGGTGGTCAACACGGACAGAAAGGGGAGTAATGCTCACGAATCCTTGAGAGATTGCATAGGAGTCTGAACCGTCTGTTTCGTCGGGAAAGATTTCGATGCCATTTACCCAAAAATAGTCCCTACCAGTTGGATCTGTACGGATATTCATCATATCTCGATACCGTCTATTGCCAGGGCGGGTCAACCGAGCGCCCTTGAGCTCAGCAACAGGTAGGTTGGGCACATTGATATTGAGATAAACACCAGTTGGAATGGGGTGGGATCTGATGAGCTTGGCTACGCTTCTAACGATTATCTCTGTAGATTCGGAATGAATCTTGTTGGAGAGACTCAAGAGTTCTCCACTTGAAACAGCGACACCAGGCAAACCAAGCAAGGCAGCTTTTCGGGCAGCAGCAACCGTTCCTGAGTAATGAATATCTAAGCCTAAGTTAGGTCCATCATTGACGCCACTTACAACGCCGACCAATTCATCTTTGTAGAGGTTTTTTGCCAGTAAAACACAGTCAACAGGCGTTCCATTTGAGACTTGGAGGGCGTGGTGTTTTCTCTCAACCGTCCACACCCGTAGAGGTTTATGTAAAGTCATTGCCATCGAACTAGCTGATCGCTGAGAAGAGGGGAACATCGTCCTTACCGAACTCTCCATAGATAAAGCTTCAAGTGTTCCCACCAACGCAGGGGCAAAAACCCCATCATCATTTGTCAACAAAAGGGTCATGGTGTAAACAGAGGACCTCGTCGGGGGCAGATGGATTGGACTTCCGCTTCGTCCAACCGTTCAAACTCAAGAGAGATTCGTTCGCCTTCAAGATGAAGGGATAGCGGGCTTTGGGAAAAGGTCTCCAAACCCCTATCGTATCCTGTGGGAGGAGGTAGGAGGGGGTCAATCAATGCTCCCGCCCACTTTCCGCCCAACAAACGAAGGTCAACCCCCACGGTATGGATGCGGTGGGGACTCGTGGGTGCCCCCGAGACCCAAAGGCGAAAAACAGTCTCTCCCGATTCATCCGTTTCAGACCAAATACCACTCATGCCCAACGGCTCTCCAAACTCCTCCCCCTCATCCCTACCTATGCTCCCCATCAAGTGCCGAACCGTCTCCCCTTGGAGAGAGAAAATGACGACATCCAATCCCTCTTGAACCGCCCCCTCTTCAAAGGGAGAGGATGGTGGGGCTACAAAAAAGAGCTCAACAGGAAAGAGATTCCTTGCGATGTCAGCAAGGGAATGGGCTTCGATCCTCGCCGAAGAACAAGGTGTCACGGGTGAGAGTAGGAGCAGAAGAAGAAAAGGGTTCATTCTTCCCGTCTTGCCAAGAGAACAGAGCGCATGATCTCCGATAGGTTGCCATCCAAGAGATCTTCTACCCGCCCCGTCTCAAAACCGCTGCGAGAATCCTTCACCAGTTGGTACGGGTGTAGGACATAGGAGCGAACTTGGTTTCCCCAAGCAATCTCTACACGAGCCCCCTCTTTTCGCCTTCCCTCTTCTTCGTCTTGTCGCAATTGATGAAGGCGACTTTGGAGTATCGCCATAGCTGTAGCACGATTTTGGTGTTGACTCCGTTCATTTCTGGCCGTCACTGTCAGTCCTGTGGGCTTATGGACAAGGCGAACAGCCGAAGATGTCTTATTGGCGTGTTGTCCACCGGGTCCACCTGCCCTGAAGAAATCCATGTGGATATCTGCAAGGTCTAGAGCTTCTTCTGTTGCGTCAGGAGATTGAGGGGTAATCTCCACATAGGCAAAAGAGGTATGTCTTCGACCAGCACTGTCAAAAGGAGAGATGCGAACAAGTCGGTGGACACCCGCTTCAGCGTTCATCCAACCTGTCGCCCAGGGTCCGGAAATGACAAGAGTAGCGGAAAGAATACCTGCCTCACTTCCGGGAGAGGCATCAATCTCTTTCGCAGCAAGACTCTGTGCCTTTGCCCAGCGAAGATACATCCGTCGCAACATATCTGCCCAATCTTGGGCATCCACGCCACCGGCACCCGCATGAATAGTGACGATGGCTGGGGCGTCCTCCTCTTTAGAGAAAAGCGACTCAACTTCTAAGAGATTGAGTGTTTTCAGGAGGCGCTTAGCACGAATCATCGCTGCAGGAAGGTGATCGGGATCCTCGCCCATTTCTAGCAGAGCGATATCATCCTGAACACTCATCATCTCGGTATGTAAGTTGTCCATGTGGTCTAACTGTCGCTGGAGTGCAGCTTTCTCTTGTTGGAGCTTGACGGAGAGTTTTCGGTCTTCCCAAACGGCGGGATCTGCCAACTTTGCCTCTAGCGCAAGCTGTTGTTCTTTGAGATTTTGAGGTTTGAGCGTATTCTCAATGCGAGAAAAAAGAACCGCAATCTCCGACCCAAGATCCCGAAGATCGTCTCGATTCATGACAGAGTACCCAACGGATCAAAGAACCAAGACGAAGCACTCTTTTTTAGGAGATTGCCCAAGCCAGTTCTCACAGAAAGTGCACTCTCTAGAACGAGGAGCGTTGCTTTCTGTGAGGTAATGAGGGCGAGAGCACCCCTGGGAAGATTCTCTTGAGGTAAGGACTCTAGAACCTTTCGCCAATCGTTGATATCGGAACCTATTTGCTCAAGTCCCTTTGCCAAGTGACGGGATGGGGTGGCGTGGAGGGGGGAGACTTCCAATAGGGAGAGAAGATCCAGAGCTCCTGTTCGGAGAGCCGCCCGTGCAGCAACGACATCTTGTTGGGCACGCTCCTTTAGGGATTGCAAGTAGTGGATGCGCCAGCGACTTAGGAGCAACCAAGATAGACCGGCTCCAGCAATAAGGAGGGCATTCACCGATCAAATACCTCAAGAAAGGGTGTCCAGAAACTCTCTTGCACATCCGCCCATAAAGGGTCCCCCACAAGAGTCTCCAAGTGAGCTTCTGCTGAATCAGCCATCGCTTGGCGAGAATCTTCACTCCCCCCAAAACCGCCAAAAAGTGAGAGGGTTCGTTGGAGGGTGCCCAACAAGAAATGGAAAGAGGGGGGAAGGGGATCTTCTCCATACCAAAGTTCAACCCGTTCCAAATCGGTTTGCAGGTGAGAAAAGAGAACAGAACGGCTCCTCTTGTGGGCACGAAAGAGGGAGAGCGTCGTTTCAGGAATCGTGAGGTGCGGGTCCTCTGTCAAGGGGTCAGATGCGGTCGCTACCAAGAGGTGGAGTTGAGGGAGCCAATCTGCTTCTGTGGAGAGAGGAGTAAGGGCGGAAACTGCTCGGGTCGCATCTCTAGCAAGAAGAGAGAGGGTGGCGAGCGAACTGGGCTGGGCTTGGAGAGATTGGAGAACAGTTTCGTAGTCGTTGCCCAGCCAAGCAGGGAGTCCTTCAGGTGGGGGAGAAGAAAAAGCGAGGCGAGTTGTCCATTCGGAGAGAAGAGAACCACGAAGAGTCTCCGAAAAGGGAGCTGTCCAAATCAGAAGATCAACGAGTTCTTGGCGAAGATGTGCGACTTGGCGATTCTCTTGGAGAGATTTTCTCCAAGACAGCCAATTGCCCAAACGCCCTGCGGGCAGAGGGCTAGGAAGTTCATCGGGCAGGAATGCCCCTAGATAGGGCTGTAGGTCATCCAAGGGATAGGTAATACCCAAGCGCGCGTCTTGTTCAATGATGGCAAGTGCCAAAGGGTCTCCCCACGCTTTGACCACGCCCTCTTCAACGATGAGAAGTGCAATAGGAAGAGTGGGTGCCCAACTCTCTACAAAAGAAGATAGATTCCCATCAGGTTGATCAAATAGGACGGGTGCAACGAGTGAAAGACGAGAGACCATGGAGGCGTTTGCTCCGTAGTTGCCCTTGTAGGTCACAATCGCGGTGGGGAATAGCTGACCGAGGTTATCAAGAGATTGTAGGTAAGTCGCCCGTCTTTCGCCATACCGATTATCCAAAGGATGGATCAGCAAGAGAATCGTGGGAGAAGGGAAGTCTTGACTAGAAAAGGTATTCCACCTGTAATCGTGTGTCTCAAAATGGGGTAATTTCCTCTCTCCAGGAGAGAAGATCTCTTCAGGGGGCATATCTCCAGGAAGAACACGCACATATCCCCCAGCCCATAACAACAGAAGGAAAAAGATCATAGAGAAGAGGGGATATTCTCCGTCGAATCAGGAGACTTTCTAACGAGGGAAAGGAGCCCCCAAAGGAGAAGAGAGAGAAGAGTTGCCCAAAGCAAGACACCCGTTTCACGCATTGGAGATAGAGAGGGGGAGAGGAGGTTGTATCCCCCCCACCATGCGGCGGCGGAGAGGGCAAGAGCCCAATAAAGACCATTCCCCTTGCCCCGAATTGCCCAAACCCAAGCTGCGGCGGCAGCGGGCAAGAGAGGAAGGAGGTGGTAGCCAACAGGTGCAACCCCATAGAGATAGGGTAATCCAAAGAGAAAAGGGGCAACTACGAGGGCACGAAGCGTGCCACCCTCAAGAAAGGAACCTTCAGGTTTTCTAGCGGACCAAGCTGCTGCAGATAGAGCTCCCAAGACAGCGAGTAAGGGGAAGGGTATGGGGTGATTTCCCAAGGTCACAATGGTGGTGGAGTAGGCAATGGCTCCCCCCATCATGAGGGATGAAGGAAGAAGGGGTGAAGAGAGACGGTCTTTTCCAACGAGAACCCATCCCAAGACGGCCAAGGATGCTGCGCCAAGGGGGGGCATATCAAACTCGGCAGCACCCCATCCCACAAAGAGAAAAGTAACGAGTTGGAGAGATTCATCAATGGAAGGAGTGCGCCTAGGGGGTTTTGCCCCCGTCCAAAGTGCAGCGGCAAGAACGGGGAGAAGAATGAAAAAGGGGATCACTTCTTTTTCCTCCCCTTCCGTCTCTTGGGGACCTTCTTTTTTAGCAAGGCAATAAGCTGGCTAGCCGACCCTTTTCGACCACCTGTCAACTCCTCTTTCTTTGCGGCTCCTACCAATGCGAACGCCCCCTCAGGTTTCATAGATGCTTTCTCGGCAAGACCCAAGATATATTTGATCTGTTTCTCCGAAGCAGGAGGAGGGTTTTCGTCAAGCCTTTTCCCAAGGACATCAAAGAGGGCACTTGCCGTTCCCTTTCTGCCTCCCGTCAAGTCATCCCAACCCTGAGCATCAACGAGCAAGGTTGTTTCTTCTTCGGATAGGTTGAGGCGTTGTGCCATTCTTTGGAGAGCAGCAATCTGCTTTTCGGAGGCGGGAGGGGGAGCATCGCCATCCTGGGGAGCAAGAGACTCCAACAGATGGGAACTCTCTTCCCACCCCAAGGCAGAGGGATCCCTACCCGCCAAGAGATCAAGCCCACGTTTACCTGTTAGCTTGAGCCGGCTCTCTAGGGCAGAGCGCTGCCGAGGGGTAGACGGGCCAGAACGCCTCGCACTTTGGGCACTCTTGTTGATGGCTGAGAAGTGGTTTCGGAACGACTGCCAGACAGGCGCCGCCTTCTGCTTTCCGCCTTCAATATCATCCAAGACCCCTTCCATTTCAGCTGTAAATCGAGAGGAAAATAGAGAAGCTCCATTTGAGAAATAAGGGACGACAGTTTCGATAAGAACGAACGCTCTTTCTGTGGGGCGGAGGGCTCGGTTTTCCAACGAGGCGTATTTTCGGTCTAGGAGCTTTTTGATGGTGGGAGTATAGGTTGATGGTCGCCCGATTCCCTCTTTTTTCATTCTTGCTACCAAACCATGTTGTGAATATCGTGAGGGAGGGCGGGTCTTATCCTCAACGAAAGAAGGAGAGTCATCCGAAAGGAGAATAGAGAGGCGATCTCCTCCCTTGGGGGGGGGTGAAGGTGTGAGGGGGAGGGGTGCCGTGCGACCCGCAGCCTCCCACCCCGGAAAAATCTGCCATGAATGAGTCGCATCCAACTTCTGTGAAACCCCCTTGACGAGACCCACAAGAGAGACTGTTTTCCACACCGAAGGAGCCATCTGACTGGCGGCAAACTGTCCCCATACGAGGGCATAGAGTTTTTCACCGTCCCCCGACAGGGAAGGAGAGCTAGCGGGGCGTGTGGGGCGAATCGCCTCGTGGGCATCTTGAACCTTCCCTCCCCCCTTCTTTCCCGTTGTTGCCCCAACACCGAGATGGTTTTTTCCCCACCGTTTCTCGACCACCTTCCTAATACTCTTACGAGCCACGGGCGAGGTTCGGGTGCTATCGGTTCGCAAGTAGGTAATGTGCCCCTGTTCATAAAGGGATTGGGCAGCCTTCATGGTCCGACCAGGTGACCACCCTAGGCGACTTCCAGCAGCTCCTAGGAGGGTGTCGGTGGTAAAGGGGAGGGGGGGAGAGCGTCTTTTCTCTGTCGTTTTCTCTGAAAAAACCTCAACGGCACCACCTTGCGAAAGAGTCTCATAAACACCACGGGCTTCCTTTCCGTCAGAGGTTCGAGACTTGTTGAACTTTCCCTTTTCGTCTCGCCATGCATGGGTGTCGTTTTCATCGTGGAAGCGGACCCCAAAAGAGAAGTCGCCGGCTTGGACATCTACTTTGAAGTAGGGGGTGGGGACAAAGGCTTGAATCTTCTTCTCCCGTTCTACCAAAAACCCCAAGGTGGGGGTCTGAACGCGCCCCATTGATTGCAGGTACCAAGACCGAGAGAATCGAGAACACCGAAAACCAATCAAGCGATCCATAAACCGACGAACTTGGGCAGCGTCCACCAAGTCCATATCGACGCTTCCAGGTTGGGACATCGCCTGCGAGAGTGCACTCTTTGTGATTTCCTGGAAAGTAATGCGCCCAACACCCACTCCCTCTATTTTCTTGAAGTGTTCCTCTAGTCTCCAAGCAATGAATTCCCCTTCTCGGTCGGGGTCAGTAGCGATGAGGACAAGGTCCACTCCCTTGGTGTTGATGCGCTTTCTCAGACCAGAGAATATCTTCTTACCACCCGGTGTCCAATCCCACGGCGGTGCAGGCAGATCGTTCTTCCTTGATGCCCACTCAGCTTTACTCTTATCTTTCCCTGTGTAGGGCAAATCCTCAACATGTCCTCGGCAAGCCTCTACGACATACCCCTTGCCAAGGTATTTCTGAATCGTCTTCGCTTTCGCCCCCGACTCCACAACGACCAGCGTTGTCATCTAGCTTTCTTGTTCCTTGGCAGTTTTCCAAACCGCAAGAGCCTCTTCGGGGGTGGTGGCAATCACATCGCCAAAGACATGGGGGTGACGCGAAACGAGTTTGTTGTAGAGTCGAAAAATGAGACGCTCTTCGGTGGTCTTTTCCCTCTTCGCTGTCGAAGAGAGGAAGAAAAGAGCGTTCAGGAACAGATCACCTGCTTCTTCACCTACATCCCCCTCACCACTAAGAGCACTCTGTGCCTCACCAATCTCTTCAAGGAGGTGTTCTAGGTGGTTCTCTGCGGTTTGGACTCGGTCCCAAGGACACCCAGTAGGACCCTGTAGTAGAGTTAGGAGCCTGAGGAGGGAACCAAAAGGATCAGACGAAATGTACTTTGGAGCGTCGCGCATGTGTAAAAATTGTAGATGGTGAAAAGGGAAAAAGAGAGAGTTGGCATCCCCAATTGGGGCAAATGGGGGGTGTTTATAGGGGTAGCAGCCCTCTTGTTCGCCCTATTATGGCGAGCCGACTGGGGGGGGGATTGGATTGAAAATAGTCTCCCTCCCAACCTCATTCAACAGAAGGGAGCGGGCGTTTCGGGGAACCCTATTAGGGGTTTTTTCGCGGAGGGGGCTTGGGCGTGGAACGAACCGGGAAAAACGGTGCTGATTACTCTTGACAATGGCGTTCGACTATCAAATCCTTGGGTTCGGATCGCTCCAAAAATCACTGTGGAAGGGTGTCGGATAGAGGCCACAGTTGCGGGAGAGTCTTTCCCCATAGGTGTAGCCATCCCCAAAGTGGAGTTGGACTGTATTCTGGCTATAGAGCTAGGGGAACAGGGGCGACTAGAGGGCTCACTGAAAGGGTATTGGTCGGAGAGGGGAGAGAGTCACTTGACATTTGTGGGAGAACAAGACCAAGTAGAGGGGGACCTCGCTTTCTTGGATGGGACGCCCCATTCCTCAACTCTTGGAGTCAAGAAAGGAGCTTCTTTCTGGAAAAGCATCAAGATTGTAGAACCCGGATGGACCGAGGTTCAATGGTCACTCACTGAGGGGTTGAGTGTGACGGGTACGGGCTGGGGGGGGGAGATTGACTTCGTCCTGACAGGATTGACAAGCCCCCAAACTTCGGCAAGGGTCCATCTCCCTGGCGACGGGTGGTTGGTGGCGTCGGGGTCTCTGTCTCGGGGAGAGGGCTCGTGGGGCTCACTGGACTACCCCGTCATCTTGGAGGGGGCAGCAGGTCAGGTTTGGGGTGACATTCTCTTCGGTTCGGGGGGGCGATTTGAATGGGGGAAAGGGGGAGTGGTTCTCTTTCCCGATAGAGGAGAGATTGAGCACCATATATTCTTAGAAAGCGGGGTGATGAGTGGAAGCATCCGTCTGGTTGGAAAAGAAGAGAAAGAGAGTTTCCCGATTAGATGGCGTTATGGTGGGGGAGACCTATCGGTTGCAGTTACGGATTTTCCTTGGTTGTTGCCCAAACCAGCCCCATGGTGGCCTCGGGCTCGACTTACGGGATGGATAGAACTAAGCTCCGGTGTGGGAGAGGGAGAGATTGCTCTCCAAGGTCCATCGGCGATGTGGTGGAAGGGGAGAGAGATGTCGTTGGCTTCTTTCGAATCACGGATAGAGGTCATGGAGGGGGGGCAAGTTCACCTTTGGGAGCTTGATTTGCGGCTGAAAGAACCGTTGGCGGCTGCTGTAGGTCAGGTTCAAGTCAGCCCCGAGGGGGAGTTATCGGGCCAGTTGGGTGTTGCAGCTACGATGGGAGCGGTTACCGAGATCTTGGGAGGACAAGTGGGGAGCCTCCTTCTTCTCTTCGCGGGGGTGGACATGTCCACTCCGATAAGAGTAGACGTAGGGTTGGGTGGAACGATTGAATCCCCAACAATCGGTCTTCAGGGTAGCCCAGAAAGGAAGGAATGGACCGAGGGGGTGGGGGTTCTTGAAGATCTCCACCAAATGGCAAAAGGAGGTGCCTAATGGCGAGGTATAAACGAAAGAGAAAAAAGAAGAAGGGAAACCGAATCCTCCCGATCGTTCTCCTTGGGCTAATAGCTTGGCATTTCATACCCCTTTTGGTTGCCGGAAGGACCTTGCCTGGGGGCGTGACCATAGAGGGAGCCACGGGAGGCTTTCTTCTTGAAACCGAGTTGACAGGTGTCTCCATGAAAAGTGAAGAGATTTCCTTTGATTTTCCGCTTGTGACCATTACGGGGGGGGGGCCTTTTGGCGCACCCTTTCAGGGACTTATCAATGGTGGTACAGTGACCGTTGGGGGCAAGACGGCGCCTATCGATTATGGTCGGATGGAGATCAACTCTTTGCCCCTGTCATTGGGTATTCAGAGGTTGGAGCTGAGTGTGATGGAGGGAGAGCTGTTCTTGGTGGGCGAAGGAGAAGTAACTCCCTTTGAAAGAACAGATGGAGGAAAAGCATCCGTAAAGTGGAGGTGTTTGGTCGTGGGGACGACCCCCAAGGGGATGACTTTAGCCGAAGGGTTGCTTCAGTTGTCATTAGGTGACCATCTAAAGGGAGTCTCTATCCCAGAGGGGATTGTGGGGGGGATGATGGGAGAGGCGGTAGATGTGGTGACGGGGTGGTTGGGGAAACAGTTGGGGAAACTCTCTCGCGATTATTTGGTCTTGATTATCCGTGCTGATCCAAGGATGGAGGTCGTTGGTACCAGTTTCCTACAGGGTGGTGATCTTAGGGGGGTATCCTTAGAGAATGCGTTCCGGACACTTTGGGCTAAAGGAGGGGGGTGTAGGGGGTGACAGAGTGGGTGTTGGGGGTAGAGAGCTCCTGTGATGATACGGGGCTAGGACTCCTATCTGAAGACGGGGAACTCGTCCATGTTAGAGATCAGCAGTCCCACACCCAAACAGGGGGGGTCGTTCCCCAAATCGCGGCAGCAAACCACCTAGAGAGAATATCGCCTCTCTTTGATTCTCTCTTGGACAAGGCAGGTGCCAAAGCGAGCGACCTAGTTGCCCTAGGTGTAACAGAGGGACCAGGCTTGGCGGGGTCGTTGGCTGTAGGTGTGTCTTGGACATTGGGATTGGGGGAGGCGTTGGGGCTCCCTGTTTGGGGGGTTCATCACCTTGAAGCTCATACACATACACTTCTAACGGGGGGGGAGGAGGCTCCAAAGGAGTATCCGCTCTTGGTTCTCTTGGTCAGTGGCGGGCATACCTCCTTGCTCCATTGGGACGGTACAAGCACGCCCCAAAGTGTCCTAGCTACTTTAGATGATGCGGCGGGGGAAGCGATTGATAAGGTAGCTCGCCACTTGGGTTTGGGGGGTCCTCTGGGGCCCCCCCGAGAGGCGGGGGCGGAGGAGGTGGGGGTAGCGTCGTGGAGGGAAAGATGGCAGGTGGCGGTGGTGCCGCTATTATGGACAAGGAGATTGATGGGGGTGCGTAGAGAGTGTGGTGAGGGTT
>JACNFQ010000071.1:0-9556 GCA_014384545.1 bacterium
TGACTAAGGGTCAGGTCTCGGCAACTTCGGAAACGGACGCCATCAGTAAGACAGGTAATAAGAGAGAACTCCCTCAAGTTGATTTGGCCTCCTTAGCGATTCAAGCCGGAGCCAACTTTGTCGCTCGTTCTTTTTCAGGTGCCCCCAAGCAACTCATCCCTCTTCTCCAAGCGGCTCTCGCTTTTGAGGGCACAGCTATCTTGGATGTCATTAGCCCCTGTATTACCTTCAACAACCATGAAGGGAGTTTTCGCTCTTTTCCCTATGTAATGGAGCACAGACAAGAGCTCCATAGTCTGGACTTTGTCCCCCACTTCCAACCCTTAGAGGAGGTAGACCTAAGTGAAGGGTCCTATAGAGATGTCTTACTTCACGACGAATCTACCCTAAGGCTAAGAGCGGTTGGGAGCGAATACAACCCCCATTCTCGCGTCGGTGCCCTTCGTGCCATTTCGGATGCCTCCAAGAACAAAGAGCACCTTATGGGTCTCCTATATATCAACACCGAACGCCCGTCTCTGGCTGCCACCAAGAACATGGTCAATATCCCCCTTGCCCATCTACAAGAGAGAGATCTCCGCCCCTCTAGAGAGACACTCCAACACACATTGCAGTCCCTTTGAAGCGACCCCTAGTTAGCCGCATCTTTCAACTCGATTCGGGTCGTTTGCGTGCCGGTTGGAGAGCCCTTCTCTTTTTCATCTTTTCGGCAGGCTTAGCATCACTCTTTCTTGGTCTTTTTGATTCTCTCTCCCCCTTCGTTAGGAAGCCGTTCTTTATTGAGGGGTCGTTGCTCTTGTTAACTGTTCTCCTTTCTGAAAGTGCATTCCGATGGTTGGATGGAGAGGGCACTTTAGGGCTTCTCCCTACCCTCCAAAAGATTAAAGAGGGGTTTAAGGGGGTTCTTTGGGGTGGGGGTTCTTTACTTCTATCGGCCCTACCGGCACTCCTATTGGGGGCAATTTCCCCCGGGGATGGTCTGGCAGAACGGCTCGCCTCTTCTTTTACTCTAACGGGTGCCTTCCTTCTATTCACGATAGCAGCCTTGATGGAGGAAGTAGTCTTCAGGGGCTACGTCTTTCGTACTTTAGCCAAGGGAATCACAATCTGGGGCGCTATGGCGATCTCTGCTTTCCTTTTTAGTTTCGTCCATTGGGCACAAGTGGCAGGAAACCCGCCCGTTCTATTTGGCTTATTCGCCACCAATGTTCTTTTGGCTGGTTGGTGGATGGGAAGGCTCTATATCCGTACAGGGAACTTGTGGATGGCGTGGTGGGCGCACATGGCTTGGAACTACACCCAAGGGACTGTATTAGGTGTCGCTGTTTCAGGCACAGGAATAGGGAGTGGAGATCGTGCTTCCACCCTTTCGGGATTGGTCCTACTGACAGGTGGAGATATTGGGATTGAGGCGAGTATTCCTGGTTTGTTCGTTCTCATCGCTTTGGTGTGGTGGGAAGAACGCCTCGCATTCAAAGCAGATAGGACACCTAAAGCGTCGTCACTTTCTCATCCGTAATACCCCAAGTTAGAGTGGTGCCCCTCGTATCAAGGAATCTTCTTGAAGACGCCACCAATGCTGGCACCTGAAAAACTGTGTGGTCTACCGCCAGAATGACCAAGTCATACGTGGCTATCTCTTCCAAGGGCACAGATTGTTTCTCCTCGGTTTCCACTGCAAGGAAAGGGACGAAGGGATCATGATATTCCACTTGACCAACCTCCTCCTTCAATAAGGAAAGGAGTGAAAGAATGGGCGATTCTCGCCAATCCTCCACATCTTTCTTATAGGAGACGCCCAAGACCAAGACAGAGGCATCTTCTCTCTTCAATTCTGTCTGCTCCAAGATGAGGCATACCTTCTTGACCACGAAGGCGGGCATCTCTTCATTTGAAGCGATAGCCACAGGAATGATTCTTGAAAAAAAGCCCACTTCTTTCCCTTTCCAATCCAAGTAGTGGGGGTCAATCGCGATGCAATGCCCCCCCACGCCAGGACCCGGGCGAAAGGGCATAATGCCAAAGGGTTTTGTAAAAGCACCAGCCAAAACCTCCCACACATCCAACTCTAAGGCTTCACACATTTGAGCCATCTCATTCACCAAGCCGATATTGACAGAACGAAAGGTGTTCTCAAAGAGTTTCGCCATCTCGGCGGCTTCTGCAGTTGACAAGGGGACGACTTCATCTACGAAACGCTCATAAAACGCAACCGCAAGCTCCAAGGAATCCCCATTCACACCCCCCACAAGTTTGGGGGTGTTGCCGATATCGTACTCTCTGTTCCCGGGGTCAACCCGTTCGGGCGAAAACGCTACGAATAGGTTCTCTTCTAAACAGAGACCTGCTCCTTGTAAGAGTGGCAAGAAAACCTCCTTAGTGGTGCCGGGGTATGTCGTACTTTCTAGAACGACAAGCAGGTTTGCCTTTCCCCACTTTTGAATCGTTCTAGCAGCGACCTCAACCGCCCCCAAATCAGGAGTATTCCCTTCACCCAACGGGGTCGGTACAGCGACTAGAACGACATCAGAATCCGTGAGGGCTGAACGCTCTGTGGTGGCACGAAACCGACCCGTAGAAAGAGCCTCTGCCAGCCGTTTTGAGGAAATCCCTTCCACATGACTCATTCCTTTGTTCAATCCTTCCACTGTTCGGGGCGAAATATCGAGCCCCACAACATCCATGCCCGCTTCCGCGGCATGGAGGGCTAAGGGTAAGCCCACATACCCCATCCCCATCACAACGACACGACCCTCTTCCCTTAGTCGGGACAGGAGAGCTGTTTTGGCACTTTGGGGTTGATTCATCGGGGGAAGGGCATCCTAAACGCTTCCCTTTTTGTGGTCTCTTGACGCGAGAAGGGAGTCAATAACGGCCGGATCAGCCAATGTACTGGTGTCACCAAACCCATCCTTTTCTCCTTTAGCAATCAATCTAAGTATGCGTCTCATGATCTTTCCAGAACGCGTCTTGGGAAGAGCTGGTGCCCAATGGATGGTCTCAGGAGCAGCGAAGGGACCGATCTCTTCTCTTACATGCACAACGAGTTCTTTCTTGAGTTCTTCGCTATATTCCTCATCTGCCATCAAAGTAACGAAGGCATAGATGCCCTCACCTTTTATGGGGTGGGGAAACCCCACTACGGCTGCCTCAGTCACGGCGGGATGACTCACCAAGGCTGATTCCACCTCGGCTGTTCCCATGCGGTGCCCCGATATATTCAAGACATCATCCACCCGTCCTGTAATCCAGTAATAACCATCCTTATCCCTACGACAACCATCGCCCGTAAAGTAATACCCAAGTTGGGGTCTAAAGTAAACCTCTTCATACCGCTTATGGTCACCATAGATCGTTCGAGCCATACCTGGCCATGCCCTCTTCATCGCTAAGAGACCCTCCGTGGCTCCTTCCAGTTCTTTCCCTCTTTGACTATCTAAGAGAACAGGTTCAATGCCAAAGTAAGGGAGAGTTGCAGAACCCGGTTTTAGGGGCGTAGCCCCAGGTAATGGCGAAATCATGATACCCCCTGTCTCTGTTTGCCACCAAGTATCTACGATAGGGCATCTAGATTCGCCCACAACCTCAAAATACCACCGCCACGCTTCGGGGTTTATGGGCTCCCCCACCGAACCCAACAGTCGCAATGTAGAGCGGTCCCGTGTCGTTACAAACTCATCCCCCTCTGCTTCTAGGGCACGAATAGCAGTAGGCGCAGTATAGAAAACAGTCACTTTGTGGCGAGCCACCACATCCCAAAACCGACCTGCATCTGGCCATGTAGGAATACCTTCAAACATCACAGTCGTTGCCCCATTCAATAGAGGTCCATAAACGATATAGGAATGACCTGTGATCCACCCAATATCGGCTGTACACCAGTAGATATCTTCTTCGCGGTGGTCAAAGATATCCCTAAATGTAGCCCCAGCAAAAACCATATACCCACCCACTGTATGAAGAACACCTTTCGGTTTTCCTGTACTACCACTCGTATAGAGAATGAAATGGGGATCCTCTGCATCTAACCAGACTGGAGCGCAATGGGTCGTTTGTGCTTGGCAAATATCGTTCCAAGAAATGTCTCGACCTTCAACCCAAGAGTGTTCTTCTCCTAACCTTTCTAGTACAACGCATCTCTCCACCTGAAACCCCGATGCCGAACAGATGTCGATCGCCTTATCTGAAATCCCCTTTAAGTCAATCTTTTTTTTCCCCCTCATCGTCCCATCTGCGGTCAAGAGCACCCGTGAATCGGCATCGATAATTCGTTGTGCCAACGCCTCGGCAGAAAAACCCCCAAAGACGACACTATGGACAGCACCGATGCGCGCACAAGCCAAGACAGCGATGGCAAGCTCGGGAACCATAGGCATATAAAACGCAACCGTATCCCCTTTCTTTACACCTAACGCTTTTAGCCCATTGGCAAATCGACAGACTTCCTCATGGAGCTCTTTGTAGGTCAGTGACCTTCTTTCTTGAGGGTCATTCCCTTCCCAAATAATCGCCTTCTTATTCCCTCTTTTCACCAGATGTCTGTCTAAACAGTTGTAGGCGATATTCGTCTTTCCACCCTTATACCAGTTGATATCAATAGGTCCTTTCCGACGATCGATGTTCCCTTGATAAACAGACTGCCATCTCTTTTCCCAATAGTACAAAGACGCTTCCTTCGCCCAGAAGGCATCGCTATCGTCTAAGGAATCAATATGTCTTTGAAGATACGCGTCCATAGAGGAGAGTCTCGCTTTGGACCTGAACGATTCGGTGGGTGGATAGACTCTATCTCTCAACGCAATAACCTCCTAAGAAAGGACAGGGTGGTCGTGTAGATGCCCGGATCCCCCGATTCCCGTGGACCTGCGATATTTAAGACCTGGATACCCTCCCTTAAGATCCAATCGGAAGAATCCTTAACATCATCTTCAGGTCTGACCACGAGGATTGGCTTGACCTCCTTACGGGCCATACCTAGTGTCAATGCAGTGCCCCCCGTAGGCTTCCCGCGGGTTATGACGAGGGTTCCATCACTCTCTCGCACATTCAACATCGTCCGTTCGGTATAACGACGACTCTTCGTTTCCTCTAAAGGATAGTGATCGGGGATTTTTCCATCCTCCGCTTTTCGTCCCTTAGGGCACCATCCCCCACAGGAAATCCCACTTTCCAAGGCGACATCAAGCGCCGCCCGATCCACCCCTGTCTGCCCCCCAGAAACGATTCGTTGAATACCCACCATATGAACTAGTCTAGTGGATGGGTTCAATCTAACCAAAAAAAAGGGGGCGGGAATTCACCCGCCCCCAAAAGGACCGTTCCTGCTCTAAACTTAGAGGAACTTGCCACAAGCGATATGGATTTCACCAGAGGGATTTTCAGCAGCAGAGAAAGGTTGGAAAGTGGCATCCAAAACAGGTGTGCCGGTATCTACAGAGTATACATTCACCAACCAGTTTGCAGCACTCGTATTTCCTCCCTCGCCGGTCGCTGTAATGACTTCATCAAAGCCATCACCATCCAAGTCGCAAGCCATCACCTGAATCTCCATGTTGGGATTGAGGAAACTGTTATAAGGCTGCCAAGACGAAACCAAAGAGTTTCCATCTAGGTCATTCACTTTGACCATACCTGAACTCCCAATCCCTTGAGCGACTACGATTTGATCATAATTATCCGTGAAATGACCCACGGCGATGTGCACTTCACCATCAGGGTTGTTCCCTAAGTTGTAGGGATACCACTCTGTAAGAGCTGCGCGTGTACGCGTTAAACAGGCGATACCTGAATCAACATCCCACGTTGTACACATCTCTTTTATAGCGACACTATTCCGTCCATCATCTCCATGTACGAGGACGATTTCATCATCTCCATCTCTATCGTAATCGGCGAATGCAGGATGCACCTCGTTACTGTAATATCGACCCCAAGGCATTTGGTCAGTGGCGTCACAAATCGCATCGTCAAGGGTTAGGCAAGGGCGATAGTAAGTCGTAATGAGGTCGGTCTCCGGACGCATCGTCTTCGTGCCTGGAACGAATTCAAAGAATGAACAAGACGCTGCACCCCTCTCACCTGTACAGGCGACGATTTCCCCGACACCATCACCATCAGGATCACCCACATCAATCATGATCTCGCCATTGGGGTTGTTCCCATTGAAATAGGGCTGTTCCCGAGCCAACTCGGCACCGGTGCTATCAAAGACCTTGAAATAAGAGGTACCGCCGTAACCATCACCAATGACAATCTCGTCCCAACCGTCACCTGTCAAATCACCCGCAGCGATGTGGGCTTGCCCCAATTCGCCGGGCCAATACCATGCACGCTGGGAGAGAACTTCATCACCTACGCTCTCAAATATCTTGAAGTATGAATCGGTAGCAACCCCATTCTGACCCGTTGCGACCAAGAGCCGTTGGGTATCATTCACTGCAAAACTCTCTACTTCCTTCACCGAAGGACTACCCACGGTGCTGGTGTATTGAATGTGAAGAACGTTATAAGGGTGCAAATCTCTGGTCAAGAAATCGACCCACGTGTCATCGTCAGCTTCCGATAGGGAGCCGATCCAGTTATAAGACTCTTCATTGAGTTTACCTGTACAAGTAGCGGGTGTAGGGCCGACCTCTCGGATACCCACATAGACATTAGCCGCCCAAGTACCACCACCACCAAACACACTGGGCAATATGCGTACACGCACCACATTCAAACCATTCGCATTCATATCAAATGCGATGCAGGTTGGTGATATCGCTGCCCATTCTGTCACTTCGCTCCCATCAATGGCGTTCGCAGCTGTCCCACCTGTCCCATCACCATAAGCAGAATAGACGAGCTGGTTATCTGTCGTCTGACCTACAAAAGTGGTAGCATTCGTTCCACCCGAAATTGAGTTACCTGCTAAATCGGTTATCGCTGCACCGCCCGTGATCGTATAAGTGGTAGAAAGCGCTTGGTTCCAAGTAATAAAGGTCACACGCGTACCCTCAGGTGCCATTTTGACTTCACGAAGCCTCCAGTTGTCAGGTGAAAGTGTCCAGTTCGCTTCAACGATAACCGTTGCAGGGTCTAACGGCTCGTCAAAGAAAAGATCAAAACTGTTTTGACTTGTAGAGAGAGCACTTACGATATTCGGTGCCGTCGTATCACCTGCAATGGCACCCAATGTGTTCAAATAAGTAGGCACCCCCGGCGTTACGGAACAAGCAGCATCACCGGTGTGGTCCACAGCTGTCTTGATAATCTCGTTCTTCACAACGGGCGCCAAATTCGCCGTCCCCGCGTGATGATGAGCTTCATAGGCTAAGGCCGCAGCACCAGCAACGACAGCAGCTGCAACCGAAGTGCCAAACTTCCTGCCGTACAGATCGGTAGTAACACCATCCCAATCCGTTGATACCATTTGGTTCGCGGGTGAGCCACCTTCTCCACCATCGGCAAAGATATCAACGCTGGCTCCATAGTTTGAGTAGGAAGCCCGACAAGCCACCTGGGGCGTCTCAATGCCACCTTGGGCTGCCCCTACATTCAGAGCCTCGTCGTATGCGCCTGGGAAGTGAGAGATTGTCGAGCCATCATTGCCAGCACTGGCGACAACCAAGGCACCCCGTTCCCAAGCATACTTCACGGCATCGTGGAGAAGAGTTGTATCTGCCTCCGTTTGGGCGGGAACGAGAATCACATCCGCTCCGTTGTTTGTTGCCCACACAATCCCTTCTGCAATAGCATCCGTACTCGCCAAACCACAAGGGGGAATCGCACGGACTGCCAACAGTCCTGCATGGTTCCAAGAGCCCCCAGCAACACCAACAGCATTGTTCGTTTGTGCACCTAGAAGCCCAGCAACATAGGTCCCGTGACCATAGTTGACTGAATCTCCTGGGGCACAAGTAGCAGAGATTTCGGTGGGATCAGTATCTCCATCAACGATATCCGTACCGCCGCCATAGACACCCGCCAGATCGGCATGGGTAATGTCAATGCCCGAATCGACAAATGCAATCGTTGTTTGTGCCAATCCCGTCACACTGTTCCAAGCGCCCTCAAAGTCGTGGTGCGTTGCCTTATATTGCCATTGGTCTGTGTAAAAGGTATCGTTGGGGACTGCAGAAACAGTCAAACCTGCAACGGGTTCGGCAATCTCAACACCCACCAAACCCAAGAAGGAACTCGTCCCTTCCTTCAAAGAGATCCCCGCGGGCAATCCGACAGACCACCATCCTTCAAGAGGAGAGTGCTCTAATGTTCCTCCTATTGAAGTGACAGCGATCCTAGCTTCGGATTCGGTACCCGAAAACCGGACCATGATACGACCCTCTTCAGCAAAGAACGACTCTCCGTTTGCCCCGATAAAGGATGTCCATCCATCTTGCAGAGGGAGTGAAGAGGGTGTTGAAGTCGTTGAAGAACTGTTTACACCCTTTCCACACCCTGTAACGACAAAGAGAGCCGCAATGCCCATCACGAAGAAAAGTCTATTCATATCTACCTCCTAGGTCATGTGATCCAAGTCACAATGCGACCATTATAGGGAAAATAGTGTTTCTCTGTGGGCGATAATAAGTACGAAATAGTATCTCATTTGAAAGTGATTACTGAGAGAGCCTGTGCGTTCTTACACAGCCTTTTCCCCTACCTCACAAGCGAACTGTTGGCGGGGCGGCAAACACAATCTAACGGGGTAGGCGTGGTTGGAGCAAGGCAGGGATTTCGGACAGACGCTCGGGGACAGGTACACCCACGGCTTCTAGTGCTGCGACTTTCGCAAGAGGCGTTCCCTTGTTCCCTTCAACGATCGCCCCCGCATGCCCCATCGCTTTCCCTTCAGGTGCAGTTCGCCCCCCAATAAACCCTACGACCCTATCTTTCAACTTTCCCAGCGTAGGAATCAAAGCCGCAGCACGCTCTTCATCATCACCCCCAATTTCGCCCACCATGACCACTCCATCGGTCTCTTCATCCGCCTCAAAAGCTAAAAGAACATCTTTGAAACGCGCACCAATGACCCTATCCCCACCAATGCCCACAGCCGTAGAAATACCCATCCCTGCTCTGCAAATCAAGTCCACCACTTCATAAGTCAAAGTGCCCGACCGTGAAACCAACCCCACATTCCCTTGCCGGAACATCCCCGAGGGCATAATGCCCATTTTACCAATACCCGAAGAGAGAATGCCTGGGCAGTTGGGTCCAATCATCGTAGCACCTGCTTCTTTCACCATCTGCCCCATAAGAATCTCATCAAGCAAGGGGACACCTTCAGTAATCACGACCAATAACTTGATGCCACTTTCAACCGCATCCTCAACGGCACCCAAGACGAATCGGGGAGGGACGAAAGCGACACTAGCTGTGGCACCCGTCTCTTCAACGGCCGCCAAACAGTGCGGAAAAACGGGGTGATCCAAATGAGTCGTACCCCCCTTCCCTGGGGTTACCCCTCCAACGACATTCGTTCCATAGTCCATCATCGCCTGGGGATGGAATGCACCCTCTCGACCCGTCATGCCTTTAACGATGACTCTGGTTCCTTCATTGCGAGACATAC
>JACNFQ010000071.1:9566-30685 GCA_014384545.1 bacterium
GCGCAAAACATGGGAGGAAACGCGGGTAAAGAATAAAGTGTGTACCCACCATTCGAGGGGTAACCACTCCAAAGTCAAGCTGCACTCAACCCATCCATCCGCGGGGTATGGAATGAACCCTCTCGACCCGTCATGCCTTGAACGATGACTCTGGTTCCTTCATTGAGATAGATACTCATTTCCCTGCCACCGCCAAAGCAGCGGCTCTGTCCATCGTCCCTGAAACCTCCAATCCCCCCGCCTCAAGTAAGGCAAGACCCTCTTTGGCACGCGTACCTGTCAACCTAATCGTTAAGGGCACCGATAACGGCTGTTCTGCTATCGCTGCCAACAACCCCCTAGCGACTTCATCACCACGCGTAATCCCTCCAAAAACATTCACCAAAATCGACCGTATCTTGGGGTTCCCCCTCAACAGGGCTAGTGCATTCTTTACGGTCTTAGCCTGAGCCCCACCACCGATGTCAAGAAAATTAGCTGGCTCGCCACCAGCAGCCTTTACAGCATCCATCGTTGCCATCACCAACCCTGCGCCATTCCCAATAATCCCCACGTCACCATCCAAGGGCACAAAAGTGAATCCATTTTCACGTGCTAGAGCTTCTTCAGCACTCTCTTTCTGACTCTGCATCTCACCAAATTCTGCCTGCCGAAAGAGAGCGGCATCATCCACCGAGACTTTGGCGTCTAAAACAACGACATCCCCTTCTTTTGTAGAAACAAGAGGATTAATCTCAATCAAAGTCAAGTCCTTATCTACCAACAATCCCCAAGATGAACAGAGTACGGCTACGACATCAACGACGAATCGCCGATCCAAACCCGCCCGACGAACGATATCCTCCGCGATCAAGGGTGTTAATCCTTCTTTAGGATTCAAAGGGAACCGAATCACTTTTTCCGGTGTGGCCTCAGCGACCAACTCAATATCAACACCCCCTTCGGTAGAGAAGATGACAGAATAGGTGCGTTCTGCCCGGTCAAAGACGATTGAAAAATACCACTCTTGGTCAATCGCAACCCCAGGAGAAACCAAGACCTCTTCAACGAAATGCCCCTTGATGTCCATACCTAAGATATCTTCGGCGTGCTTTCTTGCTTCGCACGATCTCTTTGCCAACTTAACCCCCCCCGCTTTCCCTCGCCCCCCTGTTAGAACTTGAGCTTTAACGACGACGACACCCTGCTCTCGAGCATACGCCTCGACCTCGTCGGGTGACGATGTAACGAGTCCCTGTGAAACAAGGGGCATGCGCGTCGCCAACAACCTCTTCCCTTCGTACTCCTTTAGATCCATCTACATCGATTCCAATACAGCATCGCCAAACCCTGAGCAACTCGTTTCCTCAACCCCCTCCATCAATCGGGCAAAGTCATAAGTCACTTTCTGGGCACAAATAGCACCCTCTACTCCCTTCACGACCCTATCTGCTGCCTCTCCCCATCCCAAATGACGCAACATCAAAGCACCAGAAAGGATTACACTCCCCGGGTTCACTTTATCAAGCCCTGCATATTTTGGCGCTGTACCATGGGTCGCTTCAAAGATGGCGACACCCGTGTCATCGTTGATGTTCCCCCCAGGTGCAATCCCAATTCCCCCAACCTGCGCTGCCAAAGCGTCCGAGATGTAATCTCCATTGAGATTCAGGGTCGCAATGACGTCATACTCGGTAGGCCGAGTCAATATCTGCTGAAGGAATGCATCCGCAATCACATCCTTGACCACCTGACCATTATGAAGAGTCATCCAAGGTCCTCCATCTAAGGGCTTGGCGCCCCATTGGGACGCCGTCTCGTAACCCCAATCCCTAAAGGCACCCTCGGTATACTTCATGATATTCCCCTTATGAACAAGTGTCAAACTCTCTCGCCCCTCTCTCTCCAAATACCGCAGTGAGGAACGAACCAGCCTCTCTGTCCCCTCCCTACTGACGGGCTTAAGACCTAGTCCACAAGACTCAGGAAAGCGAATCTTTGCGTATTTTTCGGGGAAAGACGCACGCAACCACTCCAAAAGAGCTTTGGCTTCGTCACTTCCCTCCAAGAACTCAATCCCTGCATAAATGTCCTCTGTATTTTCCCTAAAAATAACCATATCTACTTTCTCGGGCGACTTTACGGGGCTTGGGACACCCTTGAACCATCGAACAGGTCGGAGACAAACGAAGAGATCTAACAACTGCCTCAACGCAACATTCAACGAACGAATCCCTCCACCTACAGGTGTCGTCAATGGACCCTTTATGCCTACCAAATGGGTACGGAACGCTTCCACCGTTTCCTCTGGTAACCATTGCCCCGTTTCCCTAAATGCCTTCTCTCCAGCCAAGACTTCAACCCACTCAATTCGTCGGCTTCCCCCATAGGCAGATGCCACAGCACCATCTAGTACCCTAGATGCTGAAGCCCAAATATCAGGTCCGATTCCATCCCCTTCAATATAAGGAATCAAGGGGTGACTGGGCACATCAAGACCACCCTCCCCCAAACGAATTTTCTGTCCAGAGTTGTTCACAAAACCTCCAAATCAAACCAATCTCTCTTCCCCACACGCAAGACCGTCTTTAGCCCAGACTCTACCAAGAACTGGGGTTTACTGACTCTCTCATCCCCCACCCTAACACCCCCATCAAGAATCCGTCTCTTTGCCAGACCTCTTGAAGAAAAGAGTCCACTAGCCATCAAAAGATCAAGCAAAGTAATAGAACCTTGCACCTTTAGACTTGGAAGCTGGTCGGGAACTTCCCCCTCGCTTACAGTCTTCGTAAAAAATGCCGATGCACGCTCCGCTTCCAAGACCCCGTGGAACGAAGAGACAACTTCAGACGCCATCTCTCTCTTACCCTCCATGGGGTGTCTTGCCAAGACCTCTCTAATCTCCTTGCTCGTGAGGTCGGTCAACAATCGCAAGTAGTCTCCCACAGGTTCATCGGGCAGGGACATGAGCCCACCAAACATCTCTTCAGCAGGGGCAAGCAGTGGAATCTCATTCCCAAAGGACTTGCTCATCTTCTTCTTCCCATCTAATCCCACCAAGAGGGGGACAAGTAGGACAACTTCGGGTCTAAGACCTGCTTCTTTCATCGCATCTCTTGTTGTCATAAAGTTCGGGCGTTGGTCTCTACCTCCCATCTCGATATCCGGAGCCAATACGACCGAATCATGTGCCTGAAAAAGAGGGTAGAGAAGTTCGTGCAATCGAATCGGCTCCCCCCTAGATAGGCGTCCACGGAACCCTGCCCGTTCTAGGAGACGATTCAATGAACGATTCCCTGCCAATCGAAGAACTTCTCGGGCGGTCAATGCTCCTAACCACTCTCCATTGTTAGAGAACTGCGTCCTTTTCTCATCTAAGATAAGTAAGACTTGCTCCTTATACCGTTCCGTATTCGTTTCTACTTGTTCCGCTGTCAATGGAGGCCGCGTCTTATCTCTTCCCGAGGGATCACCTATCAGAGCTGTAAACCCACCCACCACCAAGAGCACCTTGTGACCCTTATCTTGGAAACGGCGCAGAATGCGGAGAAAGACGGCGTGTCCTAGGTGGATTTCGGGGCTTGTGGGGTCAACGCCCACCTTGAGAGTAAGGGGGCGATTCTCTGAAAAGAGAGCGTCCAGTTCATCTCGTGAAATCACCTCCTCAACACCCCGTAGCAAGGGATACTTTTTCAAGAACGAAGCGTGGTCATTCACGGAGAATATGGGGTATCCTTGCTTTTCGTCATGGAAAGAAGGGAGATTCTAAACCGAGGGTCGGTCATCAAGACCCTCGCCCGAATGATACTGGGAGGGATGATGGGGTGGGTTCTCTTTCAGTCAATCGCTTCCCGCCAAGCTGTCCCTAACCTCCTGCTATCCCACCTAGAGCCCCCTTCTATTCGGCTCTTGGCATCGGACGATACGCCCTTGACGATTGAAGGAGGAGGTGGACGGTTTCGCTTTGCTGACGCTTTCACAGGAGACCCCTCCATTGATACGCACCGTTCCACAACGCTCTCCCTCCTAGTCTCATCCCTTCTTGCAGCAGAAGACCACCGTTTCTTTGAGCATAGAGGAGTCGATGGGGCAGGCTTGGGCAGAGCAATCCTGACAAACATAGATAGACGAAGTATGGTTCAAGGGGGTAGCACCCTGACCCAACAAGTGGCACGAACCGCCTTCCACTCTGCGATTGGGTCTGAGGATAGCCTGAGAAGAAAAGCTCGAGAAGCGTTCGTTGCTCTGAGGCTTGAACGAACTCTCTCCAAGGAGGAGATTCTTGAAGCGTGGTTGACTTGGGTGCCCCTTAGCCCCTTTGAACCAGGCATTCTGAGTGCTTCCCAACGCCTATACTCTCGCCCCCCTTGGCTCTTGGAACTTCCCCACCTTGCTCTCTTGTCTGGATTGGCAGCTGCACCTTCTTTGTGGGATCCGCTACGCCACCCTAAAGAAGCTCTTGAACGCCGCAACCGCGTTCTTGACCGCATGGTTGAACTCCGTTTCATCTCCCCCTCTCAAGGAAAAGACGCAAAGTTGAGAGGACTGGAACTCTCTCCACCGCCCCACCCGATCGCTTCTTCTCACTTTCTTGAGACGATAAGAGAAATCACGATTGATGATGACCTCAATCTAGAAGTCGTAACGACTCTAAATCCCCTCTTCCAAAAAGCAGCTTGGGAAGCTATTTGCGTAGCAACTTGGTGGGCGAAAGCAGAGTCTGAAATCCCTACTTTAGAGGGGGTTGCTCTCGTATCTATTGATCCCCGAACCGGTGACCTCCTCGCTTATGCTCCCCACAACAACTTCCAAGACATGGACTTCCCAAAAGAGGGAGAAGAGATACCCGGCGGAGAAACTGACTGTCTAGATGCTCATCTGCGCCCTCTTGGGGGAGGCTTCGATTTTGGGCGTGCCACCCGATCCCCAGGCTCAGCTGTCAAACCCTTCATTCTGGCTGCAGGGATGGAAGCAGGTCTCCTCAATCCTCATGACCCCGTCTTTGATGGCCCGACTTCCTTTTGGAATGAAGAAGATTCTTCTCTTTACCAACCCAAGAATGCGGATGGTTATTTGGGATTGGTGGGATGGACCGAAGCATTGGCAAGTTCCAGCAATGTCGTCGCTGTCACATGGGCAGACCAAGTAGGAACGCGTGCTTTGACGGAGAGTTGGTCACAACTGGGATTTGAAGAAGAGTGGGGACCATGGCTTTCCAGTGCCTTGGGAACGACGCCTGCAACCCTTTTAGAGATGGTCTCTGGATTTGCCACGATTGCAGGAGATGGGATTCGCCATCCCCCTCGCTGGGTTCTCTCTATTGAAAGGGAGGGGAGCGTCCAATCTCTTCCCCTCGTCCAAGAGCGTGTTCTCTTGCCTGAGACTTCGCGCACCCTCGTTTCCCTATTGGGACAGGCTCTCCCTGAGGGAACGGGCTTTAGGGCTGTTCAATGTGATGTAGGTCTACCCTCCATCGCAGGACCCTGTCTTGAAGATTGGATGCCTCCTTGGGTTGCTGGGCCAGGTTCCCCCCCAGTCCTCTTTGGGAAAACGGGGACGAGTCAAGCGAACAGGGATGGGTGGTTTATCGGTTGTATTCCCTCCTTATGCACGGGCATTTGGATGGGCACTAAAGAAGCAGGGGGGGGGCTTGTAGGTGGGAACCTACCTGCTCTCGCTTTTAATCTCTACATGCGTCGTATCGCCCATCTCCTTGACTGGGTCGTTTTTCCCCCCCCTCCCCCCTCTCTATCTTTGGGTTCACTGGGGCTCAATGAAAGAAAAGAGTCGGAGAATATTCTGCCCTAGAATCCACCTATGCCCTCGAACAAGAGTCGTGAGAACCCCCCCAAAAAGGGGGGCGTTTCAAAGGTGGGCGTATCCCTTTTGGTCGGCTCGGGGAAAGGGGGGGTAGGGAAATCTACCCTCTCTGCGAACCTCGCGTTGGCTCTCCTTCGAGAAGGGCTTTCTGTGGGGCTCCTCGATGGTGATTTATACGGACCAAGCCAGTCCCATCTTTTCAATCTCCCTGATGGCGCAAAGGGCACAAAAGAAGGGGGTATCCTTCCTCACCAAGCATTCGGTCTGGAGATCGTCTCGTTGGGGTCGATCGTTGAGAAAGAGAAGGCGTTGCTTTGGCGTGGTCCGGTACTACATCGAGCTCTTGAGCAACTCGTCACCGATGTCATTTGGGGGGAACTAGATGTCCTGATTGCCGATTTGCCCCCTGGAACAGGGGATACGCTACTCAGTCTCCACCAACTCCTTAGACCCGCAGGGGCGATTCTTGTGACAACCCCCCAGGAAACGGCTCTCTTGGACGCCCGCCGAGCCTGGAGTGCTTTTCGTAAACTAGGGTGCAACGTTCTTGGAGTGGTCAATAATATGTCGGGGACACTTTGTCCCCATTGCGGCGAAACCTACCCTCTATTTCCCTCTGCCATTTCCTCGTTCCTTTCTTCCACAGGCTTGCGGCTCCTCGGAGAGATTCCTTTCCAACCAGAAGTCGCTCTGTGGGCTGAATCTGGGCAACCTATACTCGCTACCGACTCCATTGGTAACCAGGGAGAACCATGGTCCCATCTAGGAGCTACGGTGGCAAAAGAAGTTCGCTCTCTTCTGGCTAAAGGTAAGGGACTCAATAAGATTGGTGGATTGCATGTAGAGAGGAGTTAGCCCTCCTCGTTACGAAAGGGGGGTAAGGGGGTACACCTTGAGCAAAGCCCAACATGCAGCAACGCCTGTAACGACAGTCATCGGTATACCAATGCGCGCAAAATCGGCGAATGAGTACCGACCTAACGACCAAACCATCGTATTGGTCTGATACCCAATGGGCGTCGCAAACGAAGCGCTTGATGCCAAGGCAACCGCCATCGCAAAAGGAAGGGGGTTTACATCCAGAGCTGCAGCGATACTTATTGCTAGGGGCAAGAAAGCAATAGCAGTAGCCCCATTAGACAAGAAACTCGTTAAGAGAGCGACCAAGAAGTAAACAGCAAAGAGGGAAAGAGCGGGTCCCATCACCAAAAGGGAAGGACGGACTGCCTCAACCAGAATCGAAAAGACCCCCACATCTTCCATCACCAAGCCCCACGCCATAAAGCCAATCAACAACGCTAAAACCTGATGGTCAATCGCTTGAAAAGCCTCATCCACACGCACAGTGTTAAGGAGTATCATGCCACCCACACCTATGAGGGCAGCGAAGTGGTGAGGGATGCCTAGGGCGACCATCCCCACAAAAAGAGAGAGAAGCGTAACCGCAACGGCTGCATGTCTTCTGCTGCCAAAACCAAAAGGCACTTTTTGAATCACCAAGAGATCGCTTCGGGGTTGGCTAAGCGCTTCCAACACATCTTTCTGGCCGTGAACCAGCAAGACATCACCTACTTGTAAGCGATAGGGTCCCATCTTCCCCGTTCGTGGTTCACTTCCATGCCTAATCGCCAAAGCTGTAATGCCAAACCGACCTCGGAACGAAAGCTCTCGTATCGTCTTTCCAATCAAATCCGAGCCGGGAACAACGAGCGCTTGCCCCAAATGGAGACCCTCTTTTTGAGCCATCTGTAGCTCCTCAGACAAGGGCACGATGGACAACCCAAACCGCCTACAAAGGTCGGGGCACGCTTCAGGTCTAACCCTTAGCATTAGCTCGTCGCCCACACCTAATATACTTCCCGCACGCGGCGCCAAATCTACCTGATGTTCGGGTGAATGAAGCTCGACGATATGAAGGTCTTCTTCTTCCCAAAGATGGGCTTCTTCAATCGTCTTCCCTGCGAGACTGCTTCCTCCATTTATTCGAACGACCACGATGAATTGGGCAAGGGCATAATCCCTCACCAAATCCTCTCTAACTTTCTTATCGGGCAAGGAATGTCTGCCCACAAAGGCCAACCAAAGCCCTCCCGCAACAGCGACAGCACCGCCAGGGATAAGGAATGCAAAGAGAGAGATGCGGTCGCCCGTAGCTTCAAGAAACCTCTGGGCAACCAGCAGGTTTGTTGACGTCCCAATCAATGTCATCGTCCCCCCAAGAATGGCAGCGTACGAAATGGGGATAAGGAGTCGACTTGCCGAAATACCACTTCGCCGTGCCAACTCCAAGCCCACAGGAATAAAGATGATAACGACTGCTGTATTGTTGATGAGAGCAGAAAGGAGAGCCAACAATAAGAAAAAGAGAATGATCCTCCCTCTCTTTCCTCGTTCTCGCCACTCTCCCTTCCCTACCAACCAATACCCCAATTTATTCATCGCTCCTGAAACTTGGACGGCATGACCCATCACAAATAGAGCTGCGATCGTAATCACTGCCGGGTCCACAAAAAGAGAGACGAGTTTCGCTGCCGTCTCTTCTCCTCTTCCAAAAAGAATAAAAGTAAACAGGACACCCCAAAGTATCGCTCCTACCCTATCTTGTGCCACCTTACCCGATACCAAGGCAACGATCGCCAAAAGCCCCACAACAGCCACAAACCAAGGGCTCATGAGCTTTGAGGTGCGAACGAGATCATCGTTCGCTTATTTAAGGAGTGGAACTTATCCGCATCACTGCGCAATCCTGAAGCGACAGAGCCGCGGGGACCAGCGACTTCCACATTGACACCTTGACTTTTTAGATGGGCAACGAGAGGAATGAAATCACCATCTCCAGAAACGAGTATCTGAACATCTGCCAATTCTCGGTGGGCATGGTCCAACATATCCACAGCAATCTGAATATCAACGCCCTTCTCCTTCGTCTCTGTCGCTTCTTCCACGAGAAAAGTTCGGATTCGATTCTCTAGTTCGGTCAGTGCCACACTCAATGTGGGTGTCGCATCAATATGCCCCCCCACCGATTGGAGTTCCTTGAGGAGATCACTGGGCAAGAGACGTCGTTCAACCTTGAGGCTTCCTGCACGAACCTCCATCCTTTCTTGAAAGTTGAGGTATTCAAAGAACTTCAACTTCTTGTCATGCCCCATTGGGTCATCCTCCCTTGAAGGGAGCGATGAGTAGTAATAGGCGCGCAATAAGTGACGCTCGCCCACCAAATGGGACACCAGCTTCGGAATATCTATGCGGTGGATCCCCATTGCCGCGTGCCCCATAAAGAGGTTTTGCCCATCAATGTAGAGAAGAACCTTTTCCACAGCGAAAATCCTATACCCTACGATGAACAGACCACTCACCTGAGAGCATGGTGGAATTCGTTCTAGAATCTATACTATGGACTGGTTGGTTTTGATTCATGACAGGGAGAAAGGAGAAGGTGTCTTCTTCCATGACCAAGGAGAACTCCCTTACCCTTTCTTCCTCGGTCCAGCTCCGTGGCCGTCACTGCGTCGCCTTGATGCAGGAGACACCCTGTGGCTTCTCACACGAACACTCCATGGATCGGGTACAAGGTGGTGGTTGGTGGGAAATCTCCAAATAGAGAGTCAAGGAGAAAGCGAACCTTGGGTAGATCCTTCCACATTTTGGCTATCAGGAAAACCCCAAGTTCTCCAGAAACCCCGTCGAGCCGAGAAACTCCTCAAATCTCTTTCCCTAGAGAAATTGAATGGGCTGGGTCCAGCTACGGGCTGGGCACGCCGACTTGGAAAACCGATTCGACTAACGCCCCAGGATGGTGATCTCCTTTCACCCTCTTGCAAGAGGGTTGTCCCCCTCATTAGGGCGACCCCTAAGGAAGAACCCGAGCGTATCCTCCTTTCGGTATTGGAACGAGCGTTTGGACCTTTTCATCAAACCGAATCCCCTCAAGGATTGCCCGCATGGGAACTACCGGGGAACAAGGGTGTTCGTCTCCTGACTGATGGAGACGGTCGACTCCATTTGCTCACACTCTATGGCTCGTTGAACGCTTCCTTTATCTCTTCCTTGCTTGACGCAGTCCTGCTCCTAAACGCAAGGGGGCACTCATGGGAAGTCAACACCTTTTCAGATGGGGAGAACGATTCCGGCGTTGCGTTTGTCTTCTCTCCTCAGGAAAGAAGAAGCTAGGCACCCAACCCTCTTCGTATGAGATCAAGAGTCGATTGGATCGTGACCAGACGATCTATCAATGCATGGGTCTCTCGTTCTCTCCACTCTCTTTCTTGACACGAATCCTCTCCGTTTGTATACCTTTCGGTGGGCAAATTCTCCAATCTCTCCATAATTCCTCTCACCAGAGAGAGTAAGACACTTTCCCTTTGAATGAGCCGCTTCTCGATCTCTCCAAGTTGCTCAAGGATATCAAGAGCACTCTCCTTCTGTGCGATTCTCTCCACCAATCTCGCAAGGGGTTCGGTCGTCACTTGGCCCTGTTCTTCATCTGATAACAGACGGTGAATATCTGCGAGTTTCTCCTCTACATAGGTTAAACGCGTCAGAATATGGTGGTCGTAACTCGCTGAACCAAGTTTCATCCCATCTCCTTCCTCCTAACCCCCTCCTTTCCACCCCTCCTAACCCCTTTACTCCTTCGGGGTAGAATCAGTTTCCTTGAATGACCCTCTTTACGGAAAGGAGACCCGCATGGCGCTCTCTAACTTTCCCATCTCTGGATGGAGAATGCCTCTTCCTGTCATCCACGCACTGGGGACGATCAAGCACGCAATGGCACTTGCTAATGGCGAGCAGGGGTTGATTCCCCAAGATATCTCCACCGCTATCGCCCAAGCGTCAAAGGAGATTGCTGAAGGAAAGTGGGATAGCGAGTTCCCAGTGGATATCTTCCAAACCGGTTCTGGTACGAGTACACATATGAACGGAAATGAAGTCTTAGCATCTCGGGCTTCTGCACTTCTGGGTAGAGAGATAAACAGTCATGATGAAGTCAATCGTGGCCAGAGCAGCAATGATGTGATGCCTTCTTCCATTCAAGTCGCTGTTGTTCTGTCGCTAACTGGAGATTTGATTCCTGCTACAGATTCTTTGGTTGAGGCATTGGAGAGCCTTTCCCATAGGGCTAAAGGGATCGTCAAGACCGGTCGTACACACCTAATGGATGCCCTTCCCATCCTCATGTCTGATGAGATTGATGCATGGAAAGAAGCAATTGGTGAGAGCCGCAGGCGATTGCGGGCGGCTTCCTTTGATGCTTCTGCTCTCCCCCTAGGAGGAACCGCTGTGGGAAATGGGGTCAATGGGGATCCCCAAACCACAACGCGAGCTTTTGAGATTCTTTCTGAAGAGACGGGTGTTCCTTTTCGGTGCATGGAGAGCCCCTTCAGGGGCTTGTCGCTCCCCAACTCGCTCCTAGCTGTCTCTTCATCCCTAAGAGATCTTGCCATTGCTCTTTTCAAGATCTCGAATGACTTGCGTTGGATGAACAGTGGACCCAAAGCTGGGATTGGTGAGATTGAACTTCCCAAGCTCCAGCCTGGTTCTTCTATTATGCCTGGCAAGGTAAACCCTGTTATTCCTGAGGCGGTTGCTCAAGTCGCCGCTCAGGTGATTGGAAATGATGCTACCGTATCTTGGGCTGTAGCTTCGGGGAACTTCCAGCTAAATGTGATGTTTCCTCTTATCTCAAAGAACTTATTGGAACCGATTCATCTCTTGTCAAGAGGGATGGATACACTCCGAACTAAGGCGCTTGAGACTCCCTCATGCAGGAAAGAACAGATGGAGGAAATGCTTTGGAGAAACCCCATTCTAGCGACAGCCCTCAACCCCCATATCGGGTACGAAGCGGCAGCAGAGATTGCGGGTATAGCTTACGCCGAAAACCGATCCGTTCTAGAAGTCGCTATGGAAAAAACGGAGTTAGGTGAAGAACGTTTGCGGGCGTTGATGAATCCTTCTAAGATTGCAAGGGGTCCATCTGCTCCATGATCTTTCGGGCGCTCAAGGCGCTCGGAGACCCATTCGTACTCTTCCCCTCTTGGCTCCTCTTCTCATCCCTCCTACTCTTTGCTCAAGCGCTCTTTCCCCTTTCCTCCTTTTCAGCTGAGGCGTTCCTCTCGGGAGAGGTTAACCTTGGATTGGGGTCTCAAATCGCTCTGGGTCTCGCATCGGCTTGGGTTTGGGGTTCTGCTTTCTTGCTTGCCCATAGTCGCCTCCTATCGGGAATCGCTCCTCCCGCCTCTTCCCCGATTGCTCACGCCTTCTTTCGCCTCCCTTCCATCTTCTTAGTAACGACACTCCAAGGCTTTCTTTTGGGACTCGTTTCTTCAATCGGTGCATCCCTTTACTTTCTACCTACCTTGGTGCTTTGGACGCTCCTTTTCTTTGCCCCCGCCCTCGCCTTTTTAGGAGCCCCACCCCTCAGTACATTCCATGCATCAATGAAACGAGTATGGCCCCAGTTCTTCCCGTACCTGGGATCTCTCTTTGCCTTGGGGTCTTTTTTCATGGCAGGGGTCTTCTTCCTCTCCATTCTTCTCTCACTACTCTTCTCAGCTTCCTCTCTTGAGGAGATTCCCTTTTGGGTCGCCCCCATCATCTTGGGAGGTGCATTCCCCATCCTCTCCGTGGGGTGGGCGGTTATGACCGCAGGGTCTTTTCCTCCCAAGGAGCGAAAGAAAGATTAGGGTAGTTAGGAAGAAACTCCTTTACTTTCGCAAAGACCGTTTCTGGCTCTATCTCTACAATCTCCCTTTTGAGTATCGTAGAGACAGATTTCTTCCATCCTGCTTCCGCCTCAGCCACAGACTGTGGAACCCCAAGAAGTGACAAGTTTGATAGGTAATCTGAATGGGGTATGCCTGGGCGATCAGGAGGAATAGGTAAGAACCTCTCCATCTCCTCTAACTCCCTCAAGAGGAGTGTGCCATGCCACAACAACGCACTCCCCCGGCGGGCTTGTGCGGTGCCAGATACCTTCCTCAACGATTCGTGTCCAGCCAAGATATCACTAATCCGCCCCACGCCCGTGTTCAACCCCAAAGACGAAAGCCAATCTGTCAGGAATCGTCCACACCATAAGAATGAGGACTTGGGGTCCAACGGGATCTTCCAGTACTCCCTATCAAGGACAAGAGAGAGGTTTAGGTTTCCCTCTCCGTGAAGGACTGCCCCACCACCAGAGCACCGCCTGTAGATACCCACACCTGATTCAATGCAGGACTCTCTGTGAACGACTTCACCAACTTTCTGAGACCTCCCAACGACGACCGAAGATTGGCCCACCCAAGATCGAAGCCAAACCTTGTCCGTCCCTCTATTCGCACGCCTAACATCCTCCAAGAGCATCTCTTCACAAGCGAGGTCGGTTGCTGGCTCTCCCGCACCAAACCGGAGAGAGAGCAGGGGGCTAATCGGAGTAGGCATCGGTGGGATCACAACCGCAATGGAAGTTTCGATCTCCCCAAACTTCGTCAATGCGAGCGACCGAGGGCCACACTTTACCCTCCCCAACCCAAGGCAAAGGAAATGCAGCTGTTTTACGGGAGTAGGGATGGGTCCATCGCTCAACTACGAAGCTCTTTTCAGAGTGAGGGGCATGGACGAGAGGATTATCATCCGCTGGCCAAACTCCCTTTTCTACATTTCGAATCTCCTCCCGAATAGAGATAAGTGCTTCTAGAAAGCGATCCAGCATCTCTTTGGGCTCACTCTCTGTAGGTTCAATCATCATCGTTCCAGGGACAGGAAAGGAGATTGTGGGGGCATGGAATCCGTAGTCCATGAGGCGCTTAGCAATATCAGTGACAGTAATCCCGTCTTTTTGAAAGCCCCGACAATCAAGAATAAACTCATGAGCGACAGCGCCTTGGCTCCCCTTGAAAAGAACGGGGTAGATCCCTTCCAATCTTCTCATCAAATAGTTCGCTGAAAGAATCGCTTGTTCGGTCGCTTCTTGTAGTCCTCTCGACCCCATCATCCGAATGTAGACCCATGGAATCGGTAGGACCCCAGCACTCCCAAAAGGTGCAGAGGAAAGAGTCCCTAATGGAACCTCGCCACCACAGGGAACAACGGGATGGTTGGGGAGGAACGGTGCTAGGTGTTTCTTGACGACGACAGGTCCCACACCTGGGCCCCCACCCCCATGAGGAATCGCGAATGTCTTGTGGAGATTCAGGTGCCCTACATCCATCCCCAAATCACCCGGACAAACGAGCCCCACCATGGCGTTTAGATTGGCGCCATCCCAATAGACCTGCCCCCCCGCGCGATGGACCTCTCTCACGAGATCTTCAATTCCTTCCTCAAAGATCCCATGAGTTGAGGGATATGTCACCATCAGCGCTCCCAAACGGCTCCTATTCTCCTCAATCTTCTCCCGAGCAACCTCACAATCAATACTCCCATTCTTATCACATGGGATAACGACCACATCCATCCCTGCCATAACTGCACTCGCCGGGTTGGTTCCGTGCGCCGATGCAGGTATCAAGACAACCGTCCTTTCTCCATCACCTCTTGACAGATGGTATGCCCTAATCGTCAATAAACCAGCAAGTTCCCCTTGGCTTCCCGCATTGGGCTGAAAACTAATCTCATCAAACCCCGTTATTTGACAAAGGGATCTCCCCAAGGAAGAGATAAGCTGGGCATAACCCTCGGCATCTTCTAGGGGGACAAAAGGGTGTAATGTACCCACCTCTTTCCAGGTGATGGGCTCCATCGCTGCAGAGGGATTCAGTTTCATCGTACACGAGCCCAACGGAATCATCGATTGAGCAAGTGTCACATCTTTCCTTTCAAGCCGTTTCAGGAAGCGGAGCATTCCATGCTCGCTGTGGTGGGTATTGAATGCGTCAGCTGTCAAGAAAGAGGTCTCCCTCACTAATCTCTGTGGAATCTCCTCCTGCTCATCTTCGAGAGATAGGGAAGGGAGAGAGAAGAGCTTTGCCAACTCTTCCACATCTTGAAGTGTCGTCGTTTCGTCAAGAGTAATTCCAATCAGATTCCTCCCAATCCTGCGCAGAAAAATCCCCTCCGCTCTCCCTTTTGCCAAAAGGGACTCTTCGTCATCTACAGTCACAACCACCGTATCAAAAACGACACCCTTATTCACCATATATCCGCCCCTCTCTAGCCCGCTCTTCAGGATTAGGGTTAGCTCTCTGATACGCTCTCCAATCGCTTTGATGCCGGAGGGACCATGCCAACAACAAGTCAGCGCTGAAAGAACAGCTAGGAGGACTTGTGAAGTGCATATATTACTTGTCGCTCTTTCTCGCCGAATATGTTGCTCACGACTTTGGAGTGCCAATCGAAATGCGGGTGACCCATCCCGATCTCTGGACAACCCAACCATCCGACCGGGCATCTTCCTTTGGAACCGCTTCTTGGAGGCGATAAAACCTGGATGGGGTCCTCCATATCCCAAGGGGACACCAAAGCGCTGAGCACTCCCTACGGCGATGTCAGCACCCCAATCGCCCGGGGGAGCAAAGAGGGTCAACGCCAGAGGATCCACAGTTACGACGACGATCGCCCCTTTCCTTTGAGCCTTGGCTACAATCTCCTTAGGGTCCACAAACGCACCTAGACTGTTGGGGTAAGCGAACAACACCCCCGCAATCTCTTCCCCCACCTCCCACTGGGATGGCGAGGAGACCTCAACCTTGATCTCCATCGCTTCAGCGCGGGTCTGAATAACAGCTAAAGTCTGGGGATGGATATTTTCATCTACGAGGAAACCGCGTCTCTTCCCCCGCCACTCTCTAACTGTCATCGCCATACCCTCCGCTGCCGCAGTCGCCTCGTCTAAGAGAGATGCGTTGGCGATTTCAAGAGAGGTAAGGTCAATCACCATCTGCTGAAAGAGAGCGAGCGCCTCTAATCTTCCTTGAGAAATCTCAGGCTGATAGGGGGTATAAGCCGTATACCATCCCGGGTTTTCTAGAATCTGACGCCTGAGAATAATGGGTGTGTAAGTAGCGTGGAACCCCATTCCAATATAGGACTTTCCCAGTCGATTCTTACCGAGGATGCCTCGGAGTTCAACGAGTGCTTCTTCTTCGGAACATCGTTGAAAAGTGAAAAGCTCCTCTTTGAGCAGAGATGGGGGAATCACCTTTTCTAGGAGTTCCCCCATTGTGGATAGCCCCAAAACGCGCAACATCTCTTCCCTATCCTCTCTTGAAGGGCCGATTTGGCGGTCAGAGAACCTTCTCAACAGGTTTACCCCTCGTTTTCGCAGAATGTTTGGTAGGTCTCCTCGTCCATAAGCCCTTCTGCTTTGAGACCAGAGAGTATGAGCAGATGACCTTCTCCCTCCGCATCCGCATTGACCAACGAGGGGTCATCTACTACATAACGATTCAACTCTTCTACAAAACCCTCAGAAGGAGCATACGCTTGGGCACTACTTTTTACACTCTCCACTTCGGCAATCGCTTGACCTGCTTCCACCCTATCTCCTTCGGCAACCAAAAACTCAACAAAGACGATATCTCCCATCGCTTCTGCAGCATAGGCTGTGATACCCATCCTCCCACCCGATTCATCTTCTACCCATTCGTGGGACGTCGTATATTTCATCCTTTCCTCCTATAAAAAGGGAGTTTTACTCTCGTTGCCTTACGGGGTCTTCCCCCCTTCATCACAACGAGGTCTCCCTCTGGTCTCTCCCTTGAAATGAGAGCGAGACCGATGGGGTGACCAAGAGTAGGACTAAAAAGTCCACTCGTGACCCTACCCACACACTCTTCTCCACAATAGACCTCATTTCCAAATCGAACGGGTATCCGTGTCTGAATACCCACCCTCTCTCTAGTTGAACCCTCTTCTCTCTCCTTCAATAGAGCCCCTTTCCCCACAAACGAGCCCTTATTCCATTTTACGGCCCACTCTAACCCTGTTTCTAGGGGAGAAGTGCGGGGCGAAATATCTTGACCATGTAACGGAAAGGAAGCTTCCAGTCTAAGAACATCTCGAGCCGCCAGTCCGCAAGGACGCGCTCCCGCAGAGATAAGCCCCTCCCAAACAACGAATGCGCTCTGAAGAGGAATAAAGAGTTCAAATCCGTCTTCACCTGTATACCCTGTTCGGGCACCAGAAACCAGATTGCCCAAGATCTCCCCCTTCCCCAACCCAAACCGAGGAATCCCCTTTGATGAAAACCCCAGTTCGCTCAATGTTGCAGCAGCATGAGGACCCTGGAGAGCGACAAGAACGATTGATTCTGAATCATCCTCCATCACCACCCCCTTACCCACTCTTTCCCTTATCCACGCCCAATCCCCATCCCTGTTCCCCGCATTGACGACAAGATTCCATAGATCCTCTTCTACTCGATAGGCGATCAGGTCATCCACAATCCCTCCCTTTTCGTTCAATAACAGAGTGTATTGGGCTTTTCCGATCGGGACTAAAGAGAGGTCGTTTGTTACCAAAGGTTGGAGCGCCCCTAGAACATTCCCCCTTATAGAGAAAGTGCCCATGTGAGAGACATCGAATAGTCCCACATCTTCGCGAACCGCCTTCACTTCTTGAGAGACTCCTTCAGAATACCACAAAGGCATCTCCCATTCCCCAAAGGAACCCATTTTCGCACCCAACGAAAGATGGGCGTCATAAAGATAAGTATGGCGCATCGGGAGATTCTAGAATAAACGACCCCCATAGGATGCCCATTATGTCGATTGAAATCGTAGGAGAGGGAGAAGAAGACCTCTGCGGATGGTGCTTGGATGGACTCTCCGACGCGTATGTCGTTTGTGGCATGTGTGGTGGCAAGTACCACCATTCTTGTTGGTCTCATGCAAGGCGGTGTGCGATATCCAACTGCAAAGGTCAGCCGCTCCAAGGATTGCCTGCTCCCGTCGCTACGATACCGATGAATGTGACAACTGATGTTGTAGAGAGAGTTCCCCCTGCTCAACCTTCCTCACCCTCCCCATCCCCTGCTCCCATAACACCTGGATTCCATTGGGGAGCTGCACTCTTGGGTCCTATTTGGGGATTTGCACATGGCGGAGCTAGCGGACTAAGGACACTCCTTTTCCACGCCCTTCTTTGGCCCTTTGGAGTTGGATGGCTAGCACCACTTCTCATTGGGATGCTAGGGTGGGATTGGGGATGGAGGGAGCATGCCTCTCTTGGGGGAACACCTATGGAATATGTCGTTAGAGAAAGGGCATGGAATCAGGCTGGTTTTATCGCGGTAGGACTTGGTCTCATCCTGTGGTTTATCCTGAATGCGACCGGCGTCCTTTGAAAATCCTCCTTCTCCATGGGGCAGGAATGGGACCTCAGGTTTGGGAGGGGTTAGATCCCTATTGGCCCACCGAATGGAAAATCGTCACACCTCTCCTCCCGGGGCATCAAAGTGCCCCTCCTCCAACTCCTCCTAATCTTGAAGGACTCACAGAGTGGGTCGCGGACACCATTCAAAACCACAAGCCAAGGATTGTCTTGGGATGGTCAATGGGGTCTTATGCTCTCCTAGAAACGATCTTTCGTAAAGGGGAACTCGGGTTGGCTGGTGTTGCCATCGTCAATGGTTCACCGCCACCAACCCTCTCTTCCACACCCCACGAAGTGATTCAAAGAAGGATGGATGCTCATTTCTTGAACCCCTTGAGGATTGCTGAGCCCTTTATTCAACTCCTAGCTAAGAAGGGATGGTCACCCCAGGCGACTGGGGGCCTAAGAGAAGGTGTCCTATTAGCTAACGAACCCTTCTTGCGTCAAGTCCGATGGGATATGTTCTTGACCCCCTTTGGTGCCCGTATCCCTACATTCCCCCTCCCCTTGCTCGTACTTCACGGCAAACGCGACCGTATCAACCCCCTCTCTCAAGCGGAATGGATTTCTAGGAATGCACCTCATGTCCATTTGGAAGTCTTGCCTGGTGCCCACGCTCCTTTTGGCCATCACCCCCAGCACTTCGTTGACGCTCTTGTCCGGGGACTTCGTTGCCTGATGCCACCCAAAGTGCTACCCCATTCCGGTTCTGGGGAGCATTGATTGTCCACGCCCCCGCTTCCCCAAAAGATCCAGTTATTAGGCGGGGGGTTGTGGCTCTTCGTTAGGTCGGGGGTTGTGGCTCTCCGTTTGGTCGGGGCTTGTGGCTCCCCGAGCCTCAAGCCTTGCCCTAAAGTGGTGGTCGCCCTAACTGGAAAGGGATGTTATCGGTGACAGGTAGAGATAGGGGATAGACGAGGGGAAAACTACCATTCGCGCTCTTTCCCTAGGGTTGCACCTTCACCCACTTCAGTCAGGAAAAAGGTCTCAATAATCCACGCTGCAAAATCAAACTCACTCTCTTTGACACTACAGCGGTGGTTGCCAGGATCCCAATGGTGGTTGTTATGCATGCCAAAAGAAAAGAAGGTAACGAGATGAATAAACCAGTTGTTTCTCGCTTCACAGACATGGCCTCCACGGGTTAGAGGATAGTTCTTATACCCCCACATATGGCAAACGACATTGAGACAAGCAAACTGGACATTGACAATCGCTGCCGGAACGAGCATACAAAACAAAAGCCACTCCCATCCAACCCACCACAAAACAGCGACATAAAGTGCCACAATGGGGTAGTAATAGAGATGGGTAATGCGATAAATGGGGTCACCGATGAGACCCCTGAAATACTTCTTGTTGGCCTGGACATCAAAACGATAGGCAGGAGGTAAAAAGAGAAAGACATGCCACCACTTATCTTGATGGGGGGAATGGGGGTCCTCGTCCGTTTCACACTCGGCATGGTGCTTGCGGTGGACAACCGACCAGTGCAAGGGGCTTCCGACAAGCGTGGGCAGCCCCCAGAATAACAAGAAGATGCGACCCAAGGTCGTCGTCTTGAATGCGACATGAGAATCATGACGGTGCAAGCCGATATCGAGACCGACCACAATCATCATAAAGTTGATTCCCAAAGCCCACATCCACATCCCAAAGCTCTCTTGAGGGTGGTCCAAACTCCAAATCACGGCAGGAATAAAAAGGAGGGGTTTGAGAATCATCAACCACCGGGTCAAAAAGTCGTAGGATCCCTCAAGTGCCGTGCGCACCCAATCCTCCTTCGGCGAAGAGCTTTTCACTCTTTTCCTTGGGCTTCGTCAGTCATCTCCAAAGTGAGACCACCCTCATGCTGAAACCGCTTGAAAAGACGGGTAAAAATACGACCAAACTCCGCAATCGCATCGGGATCGTAGGCAATAAACGTCCGAATATAAAGATCTCTCATCTTGGGATTCCTATTGCCCCACTCCAAGAAAAAGTCAATGAACTTCGGTTCATAATAGAGGAGTGCCATCCCCTGAATATGGAACAGAATATCTCCCAGAGCAGCAAGGTATTTCTCCGGATAAGATGAAAGTCTCTCCTTAGAAAGATCACCTTCTTCCATCGCAGAAAGAACTTCATCAGCGAGCCATGCGGCACTGTTCTGCACCACAAAGAGACCTGCTGAGAATATGGGGTCTATGAAGCCAGCAGAATCTCCAATCAAGACCCAACCATCCCCCACCAACTCGGTGGATCGTGCAGCGAAGCGATCTAAGTTTGCTCCCCCTGTTCCTTTCTCTACTCTTTCGAACCCTGTAACCCTCTTTGCATCCTTGATACGATCCCACACATAGGGATTGGTTTGGATCCATTTCTCAAAGAACGCTTCTGGATCTCTTTCATACTCTTCTCCGTGTGTTTCTCGATCTGCCACGATGCCGATAGACGCTTTTGGCGCCAATAAAGGAGCCCACCAAAACCACATGCGGTCGGCCCCGAAACAGAGGCGAACGAGGCCTTCTTTCTTCCCTTCATCTCTCTTTACACCTTCGTAATGAGCAAAGACAGAAAAGGAGTGGAGTTCATCAATCTCGGTCCTTAACCCCAACTTTCTAGGGAGAAAGTTTGCCCGTCCTGACGCGTCTACAAGCAACTTACATCTCACTTCATGAGACTTGCCATGTTGCGAAAACCGAACCCCCACGACCCTTCCATCCTCTTTCAGAATATCTTCTACCCATGCTTCTTCAAGGGCTACCACCCCCATTTCACGAGCATGGTTCAACAAGAAATGGTCGTATTCACCTCTATCAAAGGTATATACAAAGGGGCGACAGAGAGGGTCTTCTGGATGTACATCTTGCTCAAAATCAAAGACTGTGCCATTGGGGGACATCCAAGATGCACCCCACTTTCGGATAAAGCGACCATCAAGCATCTCTTGAGTAATGCCCAACCTGTTCCACATTCTCCATAGAGCCGTGGGAGCAATAATCTCACCCACGGCAAATCGAGGGAACTTTGCCCCCTCA
>JACNFQ010000087.1 GCA_014384545.1 bacterium
GGAGGGCGAGGTGCACGAAATGGCGGTGGTAGATTGGCCTACAACTCGGCGGGTAGGTCAGATGGAGCTACTCACGAAACGAGATGCTTATACCGTGGTTCATGAGGTCTTTGAGGCTACCAACGAAGTAGGAGACGCCCCTGTGGGATGGTCTGAAGGGCGGGTAGAGAGTCTCACGATCCAGTTGGGAAAGTGGATTCCCGAGTTGATTGCCTTGAAGAACACCGATCTCCTGGCGGAGACCCTAGATGCCATAGTCTTGTTGGGTGGTGACTTAGAGAATCCACAAGTCGCTCTTGGAATGGGTGCTCTCCTGACGCAACAACAATCCAATGGTGCGTTTGGGGATTATGAAGAAGCAAGAGCGTTGCTAGCATCAGAGGGTCTTCCCTACGATGTGGATGTGGGACAATACCTCCACACCACCGAGGTCGCCTTGTGGCTCTTTGACCTTCTATACGGACCTATTGACTAGCGTCTCCTACGGTCTCGATTTAGCTGTTCCTTCATTTCTCGTTCCATTTCCTCTTCAAGAGCCGACTCAAAGTCTGGAGTAAATCGGTAGCGTCGCCACACGAAATACCCCACAAGCACAAGACCAAACCAAAGAAGAATCACCCCGCCAATCCTCCATGAGCGATGGGGTCTCGGTTGCCCAAAAGGGCAGGGATGTCTGGTTTGCCGGTGGGGAGGAGAGGGATGGGGGCAATCTTGACGACTTTGGGCATCTTGTAGGGTGCCAGAAGTTCGCCGTTCCGAAGGAAAGAGAGGACGGAGACCGTAGGACCACCTTGGGGCAGATCACCTTCCCATTCCACAACGAGGCGGATAGATTCACCCGTGATGGTGTCAGGTTGTCCCAAGGCAACGGCTTGAACGACTTGGGGATGGCGAAGAACAGCGTCTTCAACTTCGGCAGGGTATACGTTTTCACCCCCGACGATAATCATCCTTTTCGTACGCCCACAGATGATAAGTCGGCCTCCTTGGTCCCACCTCCCCCTATCTCCCGTACGGTACCAGCCATCAACCAATGCTTCGGAGCTCTCTTTGGGGCGGTTGTAATACCCACCAAAGACATTGGGTCCTTGTACCCAGATTTCTCCATCCTCCTTGGCTGGGCGTCCTTCATCGTCCCTAATCTCCACATGGACCGAGGGAAGGGGGAAACCTACAGTGCCCGGTTCTGGTGGGATGCCCGGTGGGTTAAAGGCAATCACAGGGCTCGTTTCGCTGGCGCCATACCCCTCGTGAATAGGTTGCCCGGTCAACGCTTTGAATCGTTCCATCGTTTCGTGGGGGAGGGGGGCGCCACCAGCGACGGCCAAACGGAGAGAAGAAAAAGCCTCGGGTGCACCTTTCCGCTTTTCAGCAAAGGAAATCAAGGACCGATACATAGAGGGAACCAACTCTAAGAGGGTGATGGACTGGGCTTTGATCGTCTCCAAGACCACTCGGGGGTGAAAGGCAGGGAGGGGCAGTAGCATCGCACCCGAAAGGAGACTCGCCAATAGCCCCGCCGTCAACCCAAAGGAATGGAAAAGGGGTAATACCCCCAAGATACGGTCATCCTTCCTAAATCCCAACACCTGTTCTAGGTCGCGAAGATTGGCGACCAAGTTGGCATGCGTCAGCATCACCCCTTTAGGTTTACCTGTAGAACCACTCGTATAGATAAAAGCTGCAGGGGTAGAGGCATCAAGGAGAGGGAGGGTAATGAGGGGAGGAGCCTTACGAATGCTCTGTGGTGTAGAAGCGTCGTTGAGGCGGTGGATACGAAGAGAGGGGAGGGCGGATGCAAGATGGTCAATCGTTGAACCAAAGAGATTGGTAGCTCGTCCCGGAGGGGGGGCAAATGTCAGGAGGGTGCTTAGTCCAGCGTCCCGAACGACCCCTTCCACTTCTTTGGGTGCAAGCCCATAGTTCAAGGGAACCGCCGTCTTTCCAAGGAGTTGGAGGGCAAAGAAAGCGACAGCAAACCCCGTGCTGTTCGGTAGAAGAATACCCACACGGTCTTCATCGGCGCTCAATTGAGGTGCAAGCCACCCAGCCAGTTTGTGGGCACCCAGACCCAGTCGTGCATAAGTGGTGGATTGCCCCTCCTCATTGAGTGCGATTCGAGAAAGATGGGTCGTCCAACTGCGCACAAAGAGATGGGCAAGATGGTCTCCTTCTTGGGGGCGAAGCCGCCATCCCAAGAGACGACCAGCTAGTTGGACGACGAAACTCAAACGAAAGACTCCATCGGTATCCCCCATTCTCGTTCAAGGGATGAGATAAGCTCCTCTGTTCGATTCTCTAACAACCGAGTCAGTTCAGCAGGAGAGGGGAGGACGCTAGGGTCCACAAATAGAGGCTCCCCCACACGGAACACAGCGATACGCACGAGGGGGGTGGGGGGGGAACTCCCCAAGGTTGCCGAAACTTCTTTTCTAAGGAGAGTGATCGTTTCTAGGATGCGACTCTGTGTGGGATTCTCTTTGATATGTCCTACCTTTGCTGAGGCAAAGGCGTGGAGGCGCATAACGCGTTGGTGCAGGCGCCCCCTTGGGGAAGGATTCTCATCCAGCGCTTCCCGAAGGTGTTGTATTCGGTGGGGGACAGGTTTCTCTGGTGCATGTGGAAGCCCCAGTTCTTTTTCTAGATTGGCAAGTGCACCGGAATAGAGGTTTGCGAGTCGCCCTTCAAGGGTGCCGGTTCCAGAAATGCCCTCTTCGGTCTCTGCAAGGGTAAGGAGAGCATCTACGCATCCCAAAAGGCGCTCGTATCCCGTCCCTTTTCCTGTCTGTTCTAGCGATTCTTCTAGCGCCGAAAGTTGGTGTTGAACAGATGATGAGTCTCCCTCTTTGTATCTGTAATGGACAGCAAGGGGCAGAATGGGCAAAGGGGTCTCTCTCTTTCGGGCGGCAGCAATTCCGATGAACGCTGCGCCCTCTTGATAGGGTAGCAGGCGCGTAGCCAAACCATGGGTGTGTCCCTCGGGGAAGAGGACGACCGACCGCTCTTGGGATAAGTGGTGTAGAGCCCGGGCAATCGCTTGGCGATCCATACGGGCACGCCGTACCGAAAAGACACCACTATGTTGGAGAATCTTACGGCTCCACCGATTCATCCTTTGGAGGATATCCCACCCTGCCATGAAGCGGGCATCGATTCGTACCTTGTACAACAAGCTCCACAAAGAAGGGGGGTCTCCATCGGTGGGGTGGTTACATGTGATGAGGGCGCCCCCTGAAGATACCTCTAATAGCCGTTTCGTTTCATCGGGGAGAAAGGGAGCTATTCTTAGCTTCATAATAAGACGGAGCAAGAGGGGCATCAGAAAGGACATCACGCTACAAACAAAGGGGTGACGGTGGTCGGGGTAGTGGGGGGTAGGCGAGCCCATCGGGCTAGGTAAACGCTTTGACTCCTGTGGCGGCAAACCCAATAATCAGTTTCTGGATTTCGCTCGTCCCTTCAAAGAGTTCCATCACACGCACATCCCTAAACATCCTCTCGGTGTAGGGAGAGGTGGGTGATTCAGTCTCCATCAGGGCGTTCGCAGCAGCGACGGCAGAAGCCGTTGCCCGCCATTTAGCCATTGCGGCTTCTTTCGTAAAGCGTTCTCCAGCTTCTTTCCGAGCCAAAGCACTCCCTAACAAGGCACGAGAAACTGCCAACCCAGTTTCGGTATCAGCAAGAGTAGCCATTGCTCGTTGACTGCCCGATTCTTTCGCCGCCTTGGCAAGGCGCGCCTTGATGCCCGACAACGCACCCGTTGCCAAGGCGGCGATGCCCACGCGACCATTATCTAGGGTTCGGAGAGCGACATGGAGTCCTTGCCCTAGTTCCCCTATTCGGTTCTCTATGGGTATCACCGTGCCTAGGAATGAGAGTTCAGCGGTATCGCTTGCTCGAAACCCCATCTTGCCATGGATGGGTTGTCGGGTAACGGTGGAATCATCTAGGGGAACCAGGTATGCTCCTATCTGCTCCGTTTCTTTACCGTAGACGATGGCGAAGTCGGCGATGTTTCCATTCGTAATCCACATCTTTTGCCCCGTTACCACAAGGGAATCTCCTCTCTGTTCTACTTGAGTGGAGAGTTGTGCGGGATTGCTCCCTGCATCTGGTTCGGTTAGGGCATAACAGCCGTTGGCGGCCCCTTGAAAAATCTGAGGAACCCATCTCTTAGCCAACGAGGGTGATTCTCTGGCAAGAAGGTCGCTGACAAGAGTGAACTGTCCTGTTAGGACACTGGCGGCAGCGATCTCTTCGGCAGCCAACTCCTCCACGGCGGCGTAAACCCAAGTGGCGGGTTTCCCCCCCCCACCAAGTTTGGTGGGGGCAGAGATACCCAGCCACCCCTTCTGTGCCAGTTCAAGGGCGACTTCTGCATCGAATGACTCTGTGGCGTCTTGATGGGCAGCACGCTCTCTGACTCTTGATTGGGCATACTCTCGCACTTCACTCCTGAAGGTGTTGAGATCCTTGGGTATCATGCGAGTTCTTTGAGGAACTCTTCTCCCTGTTGGGAGTCCATGGAGAGATCTCTCCCCACGAGGGGACCTTGCTGAACGCCAGGGTCGGTGGAATCGTAAGTCGTTCGCGGGCGGTCGTATAGGACGCCAATGGGAATCCTCTCGTCACTCCATGATTGGGCAGCGGCAAGTGCCGCTTTGAAATCTTTCGTATCGTGTCCTTCTTCTTCTAGTTTCTTGACACGCCCCTTGAAATAGGGGTAGGTATTTACTTTGTTGTAAGTTACACAAGGGCTAAAGATATCTACCATCGCAAAGCCAGGGTGGCTAATGGCAGCCTCAATAAGAGAGGCAAGATGTTTGACCTCGCCAGAGAACCCTCGTGCGACAAACGGAGCACCCGCCATCAAAGCCAAACCTACGGGGTTTAGTGGTGCTTCCTTGTTTCCCCCAGGGGTTGATTTCGTCGCAAAATCCAAGAAAGAAGTGGGGCTGGTTTGCCCTGTGGTCAATCCATAGATTTGGTTATCCATAATGATGTAAGTAAAGTCGACGTTCCGTCGGCAACTATGAATCCAATGACCACATCCAATGCCATAACCATCCCCATCGCCCCCTGCCGCGACGACAGTCAACTCGGGATTCGCTAACTTGATGCCCATCGCAATGGGGAGACTTCTCCCGTGGATGGAGTGGAACCCATAGGAGCGAATAAAGCCTGGAAGGTTGCTCGAGCAACCAATCCCACTTACCACTTGCACTTGGTGGGGGGGGCGATCCAACTTTACCAATGCATGTTTTAGGGCATTCAGTACCGCAAAGTCGCCACAACCCGGACACCAGTCGGGGTCGGTGGTGTGCTTAAAGTCATCAAGGGTAAGTGTCTTAGGAATCATGTGGAAATGACCTCCTTGACTTGGTCAACAAGCCAACCGGGTCGCATCGGTTCGCCATCGTACTTAGAAATAAAGCGTTCAATCTGTATTCCTGTTTCACGGGCGATGTGACCACGAATCTGCCCCGACTGGTTCTGTTCAACCATCACCACTTTTTGACCCCCGCAGAGAACTTCCTTGACGAATTCCACGGGGAACGGATAGAGCCATTTCAGGGTAAGGCAGTTGGTGGTGATGCCTTCGGCATTGAGCCTCTCCATAGCCTCGGTTGCAGTCCCTCGTGTGCCGCCCCAAACGACCAAGGTCACTTCTGCATCTTCGGGGCCATCCATTCGGGGTGGAGGGAGTTCAGCAGCTAGCCCCTCCATCTTGCGCCACCGTTTCTCCATTTGGCGTTTCCGCTCGGGAGGGTTTGTAAAGACATCAGAGATATTCACACTCGCTTCATCATGTTCGTCGGTTGCAGCTGTAAACGAACCTCCCATCATCCCGGGGAGAGAGCGTGGGGAGATACCCGAATCTGTATGTTTATATCTAAGGTAGATTCCCTCTTGGTCAGGGAGGTCAGATTCCGAAAGAACCTCTCCCCTGTCAATCTCGGGTGTCCAATCAAGAGTCTCTCCATTGATCGTTTCGTGGTGCTCACTAATGAGGAGGTCGCTAAGGACGATCACAGGAATCTGATATTTCTCGGAAAAATGGAACGCTTCAGCCATCACCCTAAAGCAGTCAACAGGCCATGCGGGGGCGACGATTGCTCGAGGAAAATCAC